>DAHWEX010000784.1 GCA_027326205.1 Actinomycetota bacterium | reverse complement strand
GCGTGGCGCTGACCCCGCCCGCCACGTTGCCGCACGGCGCTGCGAGCAATATCACAGCGCTTCCCCGCGCCGGGACAAGCGGTATGGGCGGATCATTACTGCCATATATGTCGATTTACCAGGCAGCGGCGCTGCTCGCGGCCGGCTTCGGCGGCGGCATCGCCGGCACGATGGCCAGCGTGGCGAGCGTTGTCTCCTACCCGGCCCTGCTCGCGCTCGGCCTGCCGCCGCTCGCCGCCAACGTCACCAACACGATGGCGCTGGTCTTCTACGTGCCGGGCGCGGTGGCGGGCGCGCGCCCCGAACTGGCCGGGCAGCGGCACCGGATCGTCAGGTTCGGCGCGGTCATCGCCGTCGGCGGCGCGCTCGGCGCCGCGATCTTGCTGCTCGCGCCGCCCGGTGCGTTCGCCCTGGCCGTTCCGGTGCTGATCGGTTCCGCCGCGGTGGTCGTCATCCTGCAGCCGCGGCTCCGCGCGCTGCGCCCCCGCCCCGGCGCCGAGGACTCATGGCGCCGGCTGGCCGTGATCGCGGGCGTGGCCGTCTACCTCGGCTACTTCGGGGCGGCCGGCGGCGTGCTGCTGCTCGCCGCGCTCGCCGCCACCCTCACCGAGCCGCTGATCCGGGTGAACGCGATCAAGAACGTGGTCTCCGGCGCGGCGAACCTGGTGGCCGCCTCGATCTTCGCCCTCTTCGCGCCGGTGGACTGGGCGTTCGTCCCGCTGCTGGCGGCCGGCTTCCTGGCCGGCGGGTACACCGGGCAGCGCCTGGTGCGCCACCTTCCGGTCACCGTCCTGCGGGTCGTCGTGGCCCTGGCCGGCCTGGCCATGGCCGTCAAGCTCGGGATCTCCGCCTACCGGTGACGGCGGCGCGCCGGCCCGCGCCCAGCGCCGCCACAGCAGGACCGTCCGGGCGGCGAGCCAGCAGCCGAGCGCGGCCCATACCCCCGGCAGGCCGAGCCAGTGGAACCGCAGCACCAGGCAGGCGAGCGGCGCGAAGGCGAAGATCGCGATGATCATCGCGCGGCGCATGGCGGCGTAGTCGCCGAGCCCGAGGATGACCCCGTCGTAGACGTACGCCAGGGCCGCCAGCGGCTGGGTGGCCGCGGACCAGAGCAGCCCGGTGACCGCGGCCCGCCGCACGAGCGGGTCGCCGGTGAACAGGGCCGGGGCGAAGAGCGCGAGCAGGGCGGTCACCACGCCGAGCCCGCACCCGACGGCGAGCCCGAGCACGAGCGTGCGCCGCGCCGTGCTTCGCGCCGCCGCCCGGTCACCGCGGCCGAGTGCCGCGCTGACGAAGACCTGCGCGGGCACCGCGAGCGCGTCCGTGGCCAGCGAGAGCATGCCCCACAGCCGGTAGGCGACCTGCTGCCCGGCGAGCGGCACCGCCCCGAGCCGCGCGACGACGGCCGTCGCCGCGAGCGGCACCACGCCGAGGGCGACCGTCCGCGCCGACAGCCGGTGCCCGTCGCGCAGCACCGCCGCGATGTCCCGCCGCAGCGGGCGCAGCGGCGGCACGGGCGACCGCCGCGACGCCACCGCGTACGCGAGGGCGGCGAGGGCCTGCGCGGCGACGGTGCCCCAGGCCGACCCGGGCAGCCCCAGGTGCAGGCCGAACACGAACGTGACCTCGAGGACGACGTTCACCGCGTTGGCGCCGACCGCGATCGCCAGCGGCGTCCGGGTGTCCTCCAGGCCGATGGAGTGGCCGTTGCCCGCGTAGGACAGGTAGAGGAACGGCATCCCGAGCGCGGAGATCCGGATGTACCCGACGGCGGCGGACCCGACGCCGGCGTGACCGCCGAGCACCGAGACCAGCAGCGGGGCGATCAGCACCACCACGGCGCAGGTGAGCGCGCCCCACCCAGCGGCGACGGAGTAGGCCGCGCCGACCGCGCGGCCCGCCGCGTCGTGAGCCCCGCGCGCGGCGTTCCGCGCCACCTCGGTCGTCGTGGCGGTCGACAGGAAGATCGCCAGCCAGGCCACGATCGACAGCGCGGACGTCGCGATGGCGAGGGCGTCGAGCGGCGCGCGCCCGAGGTGCCCGACGATCGCGGTGTCGGCGAGGTTGTAGAGCGGCTCGGCGAGGATCGCGCCGAGCGCCGGGACGGCCAGCCGGGCGATCCTCCGGTCGAGGTCGCGCTGGCCAGGGCTCATGGTTGCAAGGCTATCGCACGTGCTATAAAATCGCATTAGTCGCGCCAGAGGTCGCGAGCCGGCGAATTTCATCCGGTCAGGTACGGTTAGGTTCTCGTGAGTCGGATCCAGTCGCCGCCGGTAGCCCCCGGCCCCGCGCACGTACGGCTGGAGCGGACCCTGCTCGTCGTCGGCGTGCTGGCCCTGGGCTTCAACCTGCGCACCGCGATCACCGCCCTCCCGCCGATCTTTCCCGAGCTGCAAGGCAGCCTCGGCCTGTCCAGCGTGACGATCTCCGTCCTGGCGGCCACCCCGGTCATCTGCTTCGGCGTCGTCTCCGGCTTCGCCGCGCGCCTGGCCAGGCGCGCGGGGGAGGAGCGGGTCCTGTTCGGCGCGATCATCGCGCTGACCGCCGGGCTGGCCGCGCGCGGCGTCGCCCCGGCAGCGCTGCTGTTCCCCGGCACGATCCTGGCCGGCGGCGCGATCGCGGTGATGAACGTCCTGCTGTCCAGCCTGATCAAGCGCCGCTGGCCGGAGCGGGCCGGCTTCCTCATCGGCCTGTACATCACCGCGCTGTCGGCCGGCGCGATCGTGGCCTCCCTGGTCAGCGTCCCGCTCTGGACCGGTACCGGCGGCTCGGCCGCGGTGACCCTCGGCTGGGTGGCGGGCCCCGCGGCCCTGGCCGCCCTGCTGTGGCTTCCGCAGGTCCGCAAGCGCCAGACCACGGACCGTTCCCGGTGGGATGGAAGGTCAGGGGAAACCGCGAGATCCTCCCGAACGGGCCGTGGCGTCGCGGCATCCGCCCGGGCGGCCGGCGGAGCGGCCGGCGCACCGCCCGCGCGTCCGGCGCACGTGCCCGTGCACCGGTACGCGGTCACCTGGTACGTCACGCTCTTCATGGGCATGCAGTCCCTGCTGTACTACGCGACCCTGTCCTGGCTGCCCACGATGCTGCGCGACCGGGGGGAGAGCGCCGCGGGGGCCGGCGACCTGCTCGCGCTGATGGGCGTCGGCAACCTGGCCGTCTCGCTGCTCGTCCCGATGGCCGCGCAGCGGATGCGCTCCCAGGTCACGCTCGTGGTCCCGACCATGATCGCGATCGTGGGCGGCCTGGCCGCCCTGCTGTACGCGCCGCTGGGCGGGGCGGCCGCCTGGGCGCTGATCCTGGGCGCGGGCCAGAACGCGGCCCTCGCCCTCGCGATCTTCTTCACCGCGGCCCGCGCCCCGCACGCGGCGGCGGCCGCGTCGCTGTCGTCGACGGCCCAGGCGGTCGGCTACCTGCTGGCCAGCGCGGGCCCGCTGGAGGTGGGCCTGCTGCACTCGGCGACGGGTAGCTGGACCGCGCCGGTTATGGTGCTGTTCGCGCTCAGCGCCGTGCAACTCGTCTCGGGCGTCCTCGCCGCCCGCCCGGGCATGCTGCCCGCCACCATGGACACAGGCGACACCGCGGAGGCAGCCGCCGGGCCAGCCGGGGGCGCGTCCGCCCGAGCGGAAGGAAACGCATGCCCACCGCCCCCGTCGGGTTTGACCTCGACATGACGCTCATCGACTCCCAGGACGCGATCCTCGGCTCGTTCGCCGGCTTGGCCGCCGACACGGGAGTCGCGATCGACCCGGCCGGGGTGCGCAGCCGCCTGGGCATCAAGCTGCAGGACGAGCTCGCGCACTGGTTCCCGCCCGGCGAGATCGACGAGGCCATCCGGATCTACCGCGTGCACTACCTGACGCTGCTGGCCCCGCTGACGCGCGTGCTGCCCGGCGCGGCGCAGGCCCTCACCGCGGTCCGCGCAGCGGGCGCCAGGGCCGTGGTGATCACCGCCAAGGCCGAACGGGCCGCGCGGCTGAGCCTGGAGAGCGTCGGGCTGGTCCCCGATGAGCTGGTCCCCGACGCACACGGCCCGGAGAAGGCCGTGGTCCTGAAGGAGATCGGCGCGACCGTCTACGTCGGCGACACCCCCGCGGACATGGCCGCGGCGGTCGCGGCCCGGGCCCGCGCCGTGGGCGTCGCCACGGGCTCGTTCTCCGCCGCCGAGTTGCGCGCGGCGGGCGCGGCGGACGTGCTTTCGTCGCTCACCGAATTTCCCCTCCTCTACCGCGAAATCGCTATTTGACCCGCCCAGGCCGGGTGAATCGGATTTCTGACTGAAATAGGAGTCGATAGCCTCCCGCAAAGGGAACTCGGTGCTGAAAATCACCGCTGAAATCCCCGAATGACGCCGACGGCGAGTGAGCGCCGCCGACAAGGCGGCCCTTCGCAAGTCCAGTCATAAGGTCCGTCGGCTGGGGCGGCAACCAGTCGCTGCGGGGGCTCCTCACCCGGCTGGCCGGCTCCCCTAACGCCGACAGCTTCTGGTGGTGGTCCGCCGCCCCTGGCCGCCTGCGGAACGTGTCAGGAAACGCCTTCGTGCTGACCGGGATCGGCCTGCTGACCCCGGTGGCGGCCGCCGCGCTCAGGACTCGGCGGCGGCCCGCTTCGGGCGCCCCGCGCGCTTGACCGGCCGCGCGCCGGCCAGCATCTCGCCGACGGACTTCTCCGTCACCAGGGCGCCGAAGGCCTCCACGTCCAGCGTCACCCGCCGGGGTGCCTCCTCGCCGGGCAGGTACAGGTCGAGCACCGCGACCCGGAGCGCGTCCTTCTCTGTCGCCAGGGCCTCGTCCGCCAGGGCCTCGATCTCCACCGGCCCGTCACTGAGATCGGGGTGCTCCTGGATGACGATGCGCGCCAGCGCATCGTCACGCATGATGAGCTGACCGCTCAGGTCGCTAAAACGAACAGTCTTCTGGCCCATGGTTCCATTCTCTCTATCCGGCCCACTACCCGAACGCTCTTGCCGAACGTCACCGCCAAGAGCCAACCTATCCGCCAGCGTGTTCGTTTGTCAAACGCCTGTTCTAGCGGAGCGAGGGGATGCGAACGCCTGGTCGACGGCACGCTGGCCGGTCAGACGAGCTTCTTCATCTGCAGCGCCGTCACCTCGTACCCGAGGCTCTCGTACAGCGACCTGGCGATCGCGTTGTGCCCGTGCACGTTCAGCCCGAGCGACGTCATGCCGCGGCAGCGCGCCTCACGCTCGGCGAGTCGCATCGCGGCCCGCCCGTATCCCTCTCCCTGGAACGCCGGATCGATCTCGATCTCGAACACCCACGCCATGCGCGGGTCGGGATCCGGCCCCGGCACGGCGAGCCACAGCCAGCCGACGGCCGCCTCTCCGGCCATGATGCGGAACACGAACTGGCCGGGCGTGGCCAGGCCGCCGTGGAAGTACCGCGCGTGGTCCTGCTCGGCCTTGCGCCTGGCGGCGTCCGCGGGCATCGCGCCGGACGCGGCGATCTTCGCGGCGTACCCGGCTGCCTGCCGCGGCAGCCACGCGTCGAACTCGGCGCGCGTCACGGGGCGCAGTCGCACAGCGTCGTCGGTCATGGCACCCATTAAACCGCCACCGCGCGCGGCCTCGCCAGCGGGGATCAGGGACCGGGGGGCCGCTGATCCGGGCCGAGCCACGACGCCTGGCTCACCGTGCGGTAGGCCTGCCTGCTGAGCGCCTCGGGCAGGTGCATCCGCAGCATCACCTGAGCGACGTTGGCGGGGACGGTTCGCTGGGTGAGCAGCGACACGGCGATCATCACGCCGAACGCCAGCGGGACCGTCCAGATCGCCGGCTGCCCCAGGAGCACCGCACCCCAGCCCCTGGTCGCCGCCCCGAGCATGGTCGACACGATCGCGGCCACGCAGGAGCCGCCGCCGATGGCGATGCCGGCCGTGGCGCCGGCCCTGGTGAGCCGCGGCCACCATATCCCGAGCACCATCAGCGGGCAGAATGACGACGCCGCGATGGCGAAGGCCCAGCCCACCAGGAGGGCCAGCGAGAAGCGGTCGATCAGCAGGGCGGCGACGGTCGCGATCGCGCCCGCGGCGATCGCGCACCAGCGGAAGGTGGTGACCCCGCGCCTCAAGAAGTCGTGCGACAGCGCGCCGGCCACGCTGACCAGCAGGCCGGACGACGTGGACAGGAAGGCGGCGAACGCCCCCGCGGCGACGAGTGCGGCCAGCAGTTCGCCGGGCAGTCCGGGCAGCAGCAGGGCGGGCAGGGCCAAGACGATGCTGTCCGAGTCGGTGGAGAGGTAAAGTTGCGGCGCGTGCGACCGGGTCAGCACCGCGAGCACGGTCGGGAACAGGTAGAAGCTGCTCAGCAGCAAGACCACGATCAGCGTGGTCCGCCTGGCCGCCTCGCCGTCCGGGTTGGTGTAGAACCGCACCAGGATGTGCGGGAGCCCGATCGCGCCGAAGAACGTGGCGATAATGACACCGTACGTCGCGGCCAGGGGGTGCGCCCCGCCCGTGCCCGAGGCCAGCAGCGGGGAATCCCACGATTCGCCCGAGGACGGCTCCATAGCCAGGCTGACCGGGACGGGAGCGCCGGCGGCGAAGCCGATCCGCGTGCCCGCGCCGGCCACGTGCTGGCACGCGCACAGGCGCACGGCCTGGTCCCGGTACGCGCGCTGATCGACAAGGCCGGTCACCGTGGCCTGTGTGGCACGCGTCAGGGTGAACCCAGTCGCCTGCGGCAGGTCAACCACGGTGGCGCGGGTGAACACCGGGGCACGATCCGGGGTCAGGTTGGGGCTGGAGCCGTGCCCGGCCGCGATCAGCAGCACGAGCGCCGGGATGCCGATCGCGCACAGCTTCAGCCAGTACTGAAAGCACTGGACGAAGGTGATCCCCTTCATGCCGCCCATCGCGATGTTGCAGCTCACGACCGTGCCGAGCGTCGCTACGCCAACCCAGTACGGCGTGCCGAGCACCCACTGCAGGGTGATGCCGGCGCCCTTCATCTGCGGTAGCAGGTAGAACCAGCCAATGACGAGCACGAGCGCGGTCGCCGTCAGGCGCAAGCCGCGCGAGCCCAGGCGGCCGACGGCGAAATCGGGGATGGTGTAGGCGCCGAAACGCCGCAGTGGCGCCGCCACCAGCAGCAGCAGGACCAGGTAGCCGGCGGTGTAGCCGACCGAGTACCACAGTGCGCCGAGGCCTTGCGCCACGACCAGCCCGGCAATGCCGAGGAAAGACGCGGCCGAGAGATACTCGCCCGAGATGGCGGCGGCGTTGAGGGCCGGCGCGACCTGACGGGCGGCGACCATGAAGTCATCTGGTGTCCTGGCCACCCGGATGCCGCGCGCGCCGACCATGATGGTCAGCAGCGTCACGAACGCGATGGCGCCGACGGCCGCGTCAGGCATCGGGCCGCCGGCCTGCCGGGTCGAGCAGGTGCGTGAACCGCAGTTCCAGTTGCCGCGCGTGACGGTTGTAGAACCAGCCGACCGCGAGGAAGACGGGGTAGAACGCGAACCCGAGCACGATCAGCGTGAGCGGGACGCCGTCCACCGTGATCCTGGTGACGGCCGGCACCATGGCCGCGATGACCGGGAACGAGGCGGTCACCGTGAGCGCGAACGCCAGGCACATCAGGGACAGGCCAAGCTGCGCGCGCACGAGCGATCTCACCAGCAGGCGGCCGGCGCTCGTACCGTCGCGCAGGTCACTCAGCCCGGGAATGTCGTGCTGGATAAGGACCTGATCGGGGCGCCAGACAACCCGCTGCCGGGTGGCCTGGACCGCGGGAACGGGGTCGGCCTGGCCGTCGGCAGCCCGCGCCGTGGTGCCCGCGGGGGTGGTGCCCGCGGGGGTGGGACCGCCGGCCCCGCCCGCGGGCGAAGGGCAGCCGGAGTCAGTCGCGGACATGTAAACCCCGCCTTCCAGCCCGGAGGATCCGGTCCCGGACCTCGCGCACGTGACGGCGGCTCACCGGCAGCGACTGGCCGGCGACCGTCACGGCATGAACGCCATTGGTCACTGAGAACTCGGTGATGTGCTTGACCTGCACGAGAAAGCCGCGGTGGATGCGGATGAACCCGTAGGCAGACCAGCGTTCCTCCAGGTGGGAAATCGGCATGCGCAGCAGGTAAGCGCTGCCGTCGGTGGTGTGCAGCCGGACGTAGTCGCCCTCGGCTTCCACCCAGCGCACCTGCTCGCGGGGGATGAACCGGGTGCGGCCGGCTATCTCCACGGCAATCGTGGCGAACGGGTCGTCGTCCGGCGAATCCGGGTGATCGGGCGAGCGCCCAAGCGCTCGCCCGAGGGCGGTGCTCAGGCGGGCGCGGGATACCGGCTTGAGCAGGTAGTCGCACGCCCCGATCTCGAAGGCGCGAACCGCGTATTCCTCAAAGGCGGTAACGAAGACGATCGCCGGGGGCGCGGCGAACCGGCACAGGACGTTGCCCAGTTCGATGCCGTTGAGCGCGGGCATCCTGACATCGAGGAAGACGACATCGTAAGAACGCTCCTGAAGGTAGCGGAACGCGTCGCTTGAATTCTGCGCCGCATCGACCGGCGCGACCGAGAACGCCGTGCGCAGGAGATAGCTCAGCTCGTCCCTGGCGGGCGCCTCGTCGTCGATGACCAGCGCCGATGCGGTGCGCCCCGGGGTCATGACCCGCTCACCGCCGGGGCGAACTTGGGCAGCCGCATCGTGACCTTCGTCCCCGCGCCTATCCCGGTCTCTATCGTCAGCCCGTGGTCGTTGCCGAAGGTGGCGCGAAGCCGCTCGTCGACGTTGCGCAGCCCGACAGACTGGCCGCCGGCCCGCCCCGCGAGCACGTCCGCGAGGTGCCCGGGATCGACGCCGATGCCATGGTCCTCGACCGTGACGACGGCCTCGTGGCCGCCGTCTTCCGCGGAAATCTGCAGCCGGGCGGTTCCGGTGAGCCGCTCAAGCCCGTGCCGGACGGCGTTTTCCACCAGCGGCTGCAGCACCAGCGACGGGACCCGCACGGAGAGCACTTCGGGGGCGACCCGCAGGCTGACCGCGAGGCGGTCGCCGAAACGTGCCCGCTCTAGCTCAAGGTAGGTATCCACAAACCGCAGCTCCTCCGCCAGTGTGGCGTACTGGCTGTGCTCGCGGAAGGACCAGCGGATGAATTCCGCGAATCCGACGAGCAGGTCCCTCGCCCGCTCCGGATCGGACCGGACGAACGATTCGATCGCGGTCAGCGCGTTGTAGACGAAATGCGGGCTTATCTGGGCGCGCAGGAAGTTCAGCTGGGCCTGCACCGTGCGGGTGCGGGAAGCGTCGAGTTCGGCGAGCGCGAGATGGGTGGACACGAACCGCGCGACCTCGGTCGCGGTCCGCATCAGCGCCGCGTCGGCGGACGGGCCCAGTGCCGCGAGCGCCCCGATGACCGCCCCGTCGACGGCGATCGGCACGGCGACGCCGGCCCGCACCAGGCAGTCGCCGCCGTGTCCGCAGCCAAGGTCCGCGGCCGAGAGCAGTTGCGCGCGGCCGGTCGTCGCGACCCCGCGCAAGTGGCGGGCGAGGGCCTCGGCGTGCTGGTCGGATCCGTGGCAGGCGAGCACCCCGTCCCGGTCCGCGATGGCGACGACCGGGGTGCCGAGAAGGTGGCGCAGGCTCGGTGCGGCCTTGACCGCCGCGGCGGCCGTCAAGCCGTCGCGCAGCACGGAGACGGCCTGGCTGGCCGTGTGCAGAACCTCGTAGGTGGCCCGCGGCGGGGGGGCGCCCACGTGGCGCGAGCTCCGTTTCCAGAACAGGACGGCGCAGCACAGCACCGTCGCGACGGAAAGGAACATGATGATGAGGACCACCATCGCCGCACTATAGACCAGCCCGTACTGCGGCGGGTAGCCCTCGCGATGACCGGCGTTACCTTCGGTGAAGGCGCTGGCTCCGCCGCGGTATGCGCCATGGCAGACGGCGCTCCCGCTCGGGGGATGACCGCTGGCCGGCCGGAAGCGACCGTTCCTCGCTCCAGCGTGCCCGTTCCGCGCACCATCCGCCGCGTTCATCGCACGGCTCGCCTGCGGCGGCGGCCAGCGCCGTATTTTTCCGCCTTAGTACATCGGGCAACCAACGCAACGGAGCAAGCTATGGCCGATGAAGTACCTGCTGTCGCCCCTGTCGCCCCGGTCGCCGACCCGGCCCCGCTCGGGCTGGCGGCCTTCGCGCTGACAACCTTCCTGCTGTCCGCCGCCAACGCCCACTGGATGACCGCCGCCACCGGCAACGCGTGGCTGGGGTACGCGTTGGCCTACGGCGGCGGTTGCCAGTTGCTGGCCGGCATGTGGGAGTTCAAGAACAGGAACACCTTCGGAGCGACCGCGTTCTCCACCTACGGCGGATTCTGGATCGGGCTGTTCCTCTGGGTCCAGTTCGTGGCGCCGCACGCCACGAGCGCCTCGGCGGCCGACCACGACCTCGGCTGGATCCTGCTCGCGTTCGCGATCTTCAACACCTACATGCTCCTCATGGCCACGGCGCTCAACATCGCGGTGTTCGTCGTCTTCCTGACCCTGGAGATCACCGAGATCGTCCTGTTCATCGGGAACTTCGCGGGCAACACGACGGTCGTGCACATCGGCGGCGTCATCGGCGTCATCACCGCGGTGGCTGCCTGGTACACCTCCGCCGCCGGCGTTTCCAACAGCATCGCGGGCAACCGGCTCAGGCTGCCGGTCGGTCCGCCGCTGCTGGCCCCCCGCGCCTGAGCCCGGAGACGTGACCGCCGTGCCCGAGACCGACGACAGCCCGCTCTCCCGCGATATCGATACGGCGCTCGCCGAGGACCGGCGATTCCCGCCCGATGAGGTATTCGCTGCGGCAGCGAATGCGGACGCATCGATTTACGAGCGTGACTTCGACGAGTTCTGGACCAGCGAGGCCCGGACGCGGATCAGCTGGTTCCGCGACTTCGAGACCTTGTACGAATGGCAACCCCCCTACGCCAAGTGGTACCTCGGCGGCTCGCTCAACGTCTGCTACAACTGCGTGGACCGGCATGTCGCGGCCGGGCACGGCGACAAGGTCGCGTACTACTGGGAAGGCGAGCCGCCCGGCGACCGGCGGACGCTCACGTTCGCCGGCCTCCAGCGGGAGGTCGTCCGGTTCGCCGCGGGCCTGCGGCAACTCGGCGTGCGCAAGGGCACCCCGGTCGGGATCTACCTGGGCATGGTCCCGGAACTGGCGATCGCCATGCTGGCCTGTGCGCGCCTCGGGGCGCCGTTCACGGTCGTGTTCGGCGGCTTCTCCGCCGAGGCCCTGGCCGGGCGGCTCACCGACATGGAGTGCGAGGTCCTGATCACCCAGGACCAGGGCTGGCGTAAGGGCCGCACCGTCCCGCTGAAGGCTAACGCCGACGACGCGGTCAGCCGGGCGCCAAAGGTCACCACGGTGGTCGTCCTCGAGCGCACGGGCCAGGGCGCCGCGCTGGTCGCGGGCCGCGATCACACCTGGGCCTCGGTTGTCGCGGGCCAGCCGGATGACCCCGCAGCCGGCCCGTGCGAGCCGATGGACAGCGAGGACCTGCTGTTCCTGCTGTACTCCTCCGGCACCACGGGCAAGCCCAAGGGGATCGTCCACACGACCGCGGGCTACCTGGCCGGCGTGGCCACCACGCACCACTACATCTTCGACATCACGCCGTCGACCGTGTACTGGTGCGCCGCCGACATCGGCTGGATCACCGGGCACAGCTACATCGTGTTCGGGCCGCTCGCCAACGGCACCACCAGCGTGCTGTACGAGGGCGTCCCCGACTTCCCCGAGCGGGACCGGTGGTGGGAGATCATCGAGCGGTACCGGGTCACCGTCCTTTACACCGCTCCCACCGCGATCCGCACCCACATGAAGTGGGGCCCGCAGTACGCGGAGCGCCACGACCTGTCCTCCCTCCGGCTGCTCGGCTCGGTCGGCGAGCCGATCAACCCCGAGGCGTGGATCTGGTACCGCAAGCACATCGGCGGCGGCCAGACCCCGGTGGTCGACACCTGGTGGCAAACCGAGACCGGCATGATCATGATCGCCCCGCTGCCGGGGGTCACCACGCTGAAACCGGGCTCGGCCACCCGGCCGTTCCCCGGTGTCCAGCCGGACGTCTACAACGAGCGGGGGGAGTCGGTCCCGCCCGGGGCCGGCGGCTACCTGGTGCTCAAGCGCCCGTGGCCCGCGATGCTGCGCGGGCTGTACAAGGACGACGAGCGCTACCGTGCGACCTACTGGAGCCGCTACGACGGCGCCTACTTCACCGGCGACGGCGCCCGGGTCGACGCCGAGGGCGACCTGTGGCTGCTCGGCCGGGTCGATGACGTCATGAACGTCTCGGGTCACCGGCTGTCCACCATCGAGGTCGAAAGCGCCCTCGTCGATCATCCCGACGTGGCCGAGGCCGCCGTGGTCGGCCGGGCTGACCCGCAGACGGGCCAGGCGATCGTCAGCTACGTCACGCTGAAGGCCGGCGTGGACGCCTCGCCGGGCAAGCTGACCGAACTGCGCGAGCACGTGGCCATGCGGATCGGGCGGATCGCGATGCCCGCGAACGTCGTCTTCACGCCGGAACTGCCGAAGACCCGCTCAGGGAAGATCATGCGCAGGCTGCTCCGGGACGTGGCGGACAACCGCGAACTCGGCGACACCACCACGCTGGCCGATCCGGCCGTGGTCGAGGAGATAAAGACCAGGGCGGTCACGGAGGCAGCCGCAGAAGACTGACCGGGAGCCCGGCCAGCCATCCGCCCCCGGCCCCCCCCACGGGGTCGGACGGCTGCCGGGTCGGCCGGCCGCGCCCCCCCCGCGGGCGCGGCCGGCCGTTCTGACCGAGACCCGGTCGACGCCCGCGCGACGGCGGCGTCGCGACGTCGGGCTGCACGTCACGAGTGTGGTGACTGGGCGGACCTGCCGGGCGGGTGCGTGCCTCTGCGGGCCGGCTGCCGACCTGCTCCGCCGCGAACGCGCCGGGTTTCGCGCGCTCGCGGCGCCCGAGCCGGGGACCCGCAGGCTACGCGGCATCGCCGCGCGCCCTCGCCTGGCGCGGCATTAGGCGCCGGGGACGGGCTCGTAGTGCTCGACGTCGGGGAACGGGTCGTAGAAGTGGTGCAGCAGCCGCCGCCATTCCTGGTAGCCGGCCGACTTGCGGAAACCCTCGGTGTGGTCCTCCAGCCGGTCCCACTCCACCAGCAGGAGATAGGCGGCGGGGCGTTCCACGCAGCGGGAGAGGGTGAGCCGCCGGAAGCCCGGCGCCTGGGCGATGATCGCCTTCGCCTGCGCGAACGCCGACTCGAATTGCCGCTCCTGGCCTTCTTTCACCGGGAGCACCGCGTGTTCAAGGATCATCCGTGCATGCTCCCACGCCGGAGGCGGCCGCCGCGACTGCGGTGTTCGCGGTGTTTGCGAGGCCGCCGGGGACGGTAACCCCTTAAGGAGGAGGTGCTGAGCATGCGTCTTGGCAAGGAACAGGCGGCGGGCTACGTCGAGGACACCGAGACCGGTGCGCTCCCCGAGCAGGAGCTCACCCTCGCGCAAGCCGACGAGACGGCGCTGACCCCGGCTCCCGCGCCCGCGCTGCCCGTCGGCTGACCGGGCCGCGGGGATAGTCGCTGCGATGGCCCGTCTGCCGTCGTGGTCGGCGGGCCCCGCCAGGGGCGAGCGCCCGGCCCGGCCGTTCACCGGCTACAAGCTGGCGCACGCCGTGGTGTCAGCCGACGGCCGCCGCACGGGGTTCGCCGGGCTCACCCTCGGCGCGACCCGCGTCTACGGCGCCGTCGGCGACGCGGACTGCGTGTGGAACCGCCGTCACGTCCCGCCGCGCCGCTGGTGCGGCTGCGGGTTCTACTGTCTTCACGACCTGGCCGAGGCGCGCTCCATGGCCTGCGCGACGGAGAACCGCGCGGCCCTGCTGCTCGAGG
>DAHWEX010000782.1 GCA_027326205.1 Actinomycetota bacterium | reverse complement strand
ACGTGTGGCACGGCGCCGGCCTGGCCGCGCGCTCGGCGGTCCGGGCCGGCGACTTCATCTTCATTCCGCGCGGTGCTCCGCACCTGGCGGTCAACCGGGGCGAGGTCACCTCCATCGCCGTCGTGGCGCGCGCCGATCCGGCGCCCGCGGGCGAGTCGGTCGTGATAGAACTTCCCCGGCACCTCGCCGGACTGCTGAGCTATCCCGTGGCGGTCGGCGAATGAACTTTCCCCTCCCCCGCGTAAGCGTCTCGCGGGGACGCGGCGAACCCGGCACCCGTGGCGGCATCCTCCTCCGCCACGGCACACCAGGGGCTTCTCTCCCCCCTCCCGCCGGATTCATCGCGAGCGGGCCGGGTTCCCCGCCGGTGTAGCGGCGGGGCCCGGCCCTCTCAACGCCCCGGATCCCCGGGCACCTACTCGTAGGCCTCGGGCGGCTGGCAGGCACACACCAGGTGCCGGTCGCCGTAGGCCTGGTCGATGCGGCGGACCGGCGGCCAGTACTTGGGCCGCCCGCTCGCGAGGCTCCCCGTGCCGTGACCGCCCGGGTAGCCGGCCTCGTCGCGCCGGTACGGGTGGGACCACTCGTCGCGGGTCAGCATCCCGGCGGTGTGCGGCGCGTTCTTCAGCGGGTTGTCCGCCGCGTCCCACTCCCCCGACGCGACCTTATCCACCTCGGCCCGGACGGCGATCAGCGCGTCGCAGAAGGCGTCGACCTCCGCGATGGACTCGCTCTCGGTCGGCTCGATCATGAACGTGCCCGCGACCGGGAACGACATGGTCGGCGCGTGGAAGCCGTAGTCGATGAGCCGCTTGGCCACGTCCTCGACCGTGACCCCGCCGGGCAGGCGGCGCAGGTCCACGATGCACTCGTGGGCGACGAGGCCGCCCCGGCCCGCGTAGACGACGGGGTAGTACGGCTCGAGCCTGCGGGCGATGTAGTTCGCGGACAGGACGGCCACCTGGGTGGCCCGGCGCAGCCCGGGGGCGCCCATCATCGCGATGTACGCCCACGAGATCGGCAGGATGCCCGCGGACCCGAACGGCGCCGCCGCGACCGGGTTGGGCCCGTGCTGGCCCGCACCGTGCTGGTCGGCACCGTGCTGGTCGGCACCGTGCTCGCCAACGCGGGCGGTGAGGAACGGCGCGAGGTGGGCCTTGGCGGCGACCGGGCCCACGCCGGGGCCGCCGCCGCCGTGCGGGATGCAGAACGTCTTGTGCAGGTTCAGGTGGGACACGTCGCCGCCGAGCAGGGCGGGCGAGGCCACGCCTGCCAGCGCGTTGAGGTTGGCCCCGTCGATGTAGACCTGGCCGCCGGCCGCGTGCACCAGGTCCGCGACGGTGGTGACCGTCTCCTCGTAGACCCCGTTGGTGGACGGGTAGGTGACCATGATCGCGGCGACCCGGCCCTCGTGCGCGGCGAGCCTGGCCCGCAGGTCGTCAAGGTCGACCGCGCCGTCGTCACCGCACTTGACGACCACGACCCGCAGCCCGGCCAGGACGGCGGAGGCGGCGTTCGTGCCGTGCGCGGACGCGGGGATCAGGCAGACGTCGCGGGCCGCATCGCCCCGCGAACGGTGGTAGGACCGGATCGCCAGCAGCCCGGCCAGCTCTCCCGCCGAGCCGGCGTTCGGCTGCAGCGAGCACGCGTCGTAGCCGGTCACCGCGCACAGCCAGCGCTCCAGGTCGCCGATCAGCTCCGCGTACCCGGCGGCGTCGGCGGCGGGCGCGAACGGGTGCAGCCCGGCGAACTCCGGCCAGGTGATCGCCTCCATCTCGGCGGCCGCGTTCAGCTTCATCGTGCAGGAGCCGAGCGGGATCATCGACCGGTCGAGGGCGACGTCCTCGTCCGACAGGCGGCGCAGGTAGCGGAGCATCCCCGTCTCGCTGTGGTGGGCGCTGAAGACCGGGTGGGTGAGGAACTTCGAGGTCCTGGCGAGGGACGGGGGAATGACGTCGCCGTCCGCGATCACCAGCCGCACGCCGGCCGGGTCAAGCCCGGCGCCCGCGGCCCCGGGGCCGGCCAGCGCCGCGACGACGTCGCGCAGGTGCTCCGGGGTGGTCGTCTCGTCGCAGGACACCTGAACGACGCCGCCGCCGGCGTCGCGGAGGTTGTACCCGGCCTCCTTCGCACGCCGCAGCGCCGCCCGCGCCTCGGCCGGCCCGGGCAGCCGGACGGCGACGGTGTCGAAGGCCGCGCCGCCTGCCGTCTTCATCCCGTAGTCCCGCAGCGTCGCCTGCAGCGTCATCGCGTGCCGGTGCACCCGGCGGGCGATGGCCGTCAGCCCGTCCGGCCCGTGGTAGCAGGCGTACATCGCGGCGACGACCGCGAGCAGCACCTGGGCGGTGCAGATGTTGCTGGTGGCCTTCTCCCGGCGGATGTGCTGCTCGCGGGCCTGCAGCGCGAGCCGGTAGGCCGGGTGGCCGTCGGCGTCCACCGAGACGCCCACCAGGCGGCCCGGGAGCTGCCGCTTGAGCTCGTCGCGCACCGCCAGGTACGCGGCGTGCGGGCCGCCGTAGAACATCGGCACGCCGAACCGCTGGGTAGTGCCGAGCGCGATGTCCGCGCCCATCTCGCCCGGCGGCTTGAGCAGGGTCAGCGCGAGCAGGTCGGCCGCGACCGCGACGCGGGCCCCGGCCGCGTGCGCGGCCTCGATGACCGGGACAAGGTCGCGGATCGCGCCCGAGGCCCCGGGATACTGCAGCAGCACGCCGAACACGCCGGCGAAGTCGGTGTCCGCCGTGACGGGCGCGACGCGCAACTCGATGCCGAGCGGCTCGGCGCGGGTGCGCAGCACGTCGATGGTCTGCGGGAGGCAGTCGGCGTCGGCGAGGAAGACACCGGCTTCACCGGAACCACCGGCCTCACCGGAACCGCGGGGCTTGCCGCTGACCCGGAAGGCGAGGGTCATGGCCTCCGCCGCGGCCGACGCCTCGTCGAGCAGGGACGCGTTGGCCAGGTCGAGGGCGGTCAGGTCGCAGACCATGGTCTGGAAGTTCAGCAGCGCCTCGAGGCGGCCCTGGGAGATCTCCGGCTGGTACGGCGTGTACGCGGTGTACCAGGCCGGGTTCTCCAGCACGTTCCTGCGGATGACCGCGGGCGTGATCGTGCCGTAGTAGCCCAGGCCGATCATGGACACCGCCACCGTGTTGCGCGCGGCGAGCCGGCCAAGGTCGGCGAGGACTTCCCGCTCGGTGCGCGGCGACGGCAGCGCGGACAGCGACGCCGGCGGCCGCGCGTAGGCGGGCAGCGCGGCCGTCAGCAGGTCGTCAAGCGACGCGTAGCCGAGGGTAGCGAGCATGGCCCGCTGGTCGTCCTGCGACGGCCCGATGTGACGCGCGGCAAACGGAACGGTGCCGTCAAAGACAGCCGAGCTATCGGAAGAAATACGCAAATCGCTCTGCACGGAGCCTCCCCGGTATCGGCTCCCCGTCTGTCGCCAGGCTGGCTCCAGAGCGCCAGTCCCGGCCCGGTCCTTGGTGCCTGAGAGGTTCCGGGGATGCTGTTGCCCCTTCGGCGCCCGCCTCGCCGTGCTCTTCGCCGGCGGGCGGGTCTCTCCCGGGTGGGATATCTAACGCGCAGTCGCTAGCCTAGCGCATCCGGCGGCCCGCTGACCGGGCCATGCTGGGCTTCGCCACAATCCGCCCCGTTCACAACCCACCTGACACCACAAAGCGAACCCACACGCGAGCGCCCCCGGGAAGGCGGCCGTCAGGCCGCCGAACAAGAGCCACCCAAGCGAGCGCCGCGCCCTCAGCCGGTCTTGCGGGCGGAGCGGCGGGTGGCTAGCTCGTCCGTGCTGCCGTCGGCGATGAGGCCGTCCTCGGCCCGGACAGCGGGCAGTTCGGCGAGTTCGCCCGCAACTTCTTGCCACACCCGGCCCAGCGCGATGCCGAAGACGCCCTGGCCGCCCGCGAGCAGGTCCACGACCTCATCGGCTGACGTGCACTCGTACACGCTCACGCCGTCGCTCATCAGCGTGACCTGGGCGAGGTCCTCGGTCCCGTGGTCGCGCAGGTGCTGCACGGCCGCCCGGATCTGCTGCAGCGAGATGCCCGTGTCGAGCAGCCGTTTCACGACCTTCAGCACAAGGATGTCACGGAACCCGTACAGGCGCTGCGACCCCGATCCGTGCGCCGCCTGGACGCTCGGCTCCACCAGGCCCGTGCGCGCCCAGTAGTCAAGCTGACGGTAGGTGATCCCCGCCGCGGCGCAGGCCGTAGGACCCCGATAGCCGACCTCTGAGCTACTATCGAAGAGCACGCCCGCAGCAGCCTCGGACCCACCACCTCTTGTCACCGACACGGCCCCTCCTGTGGTTCCCTCCGGCATTCGCACGGTAAGCCCCACGAGGGGGCACGTCAACGATCGCGCTCGGCGCGTCGCGACATTCACCGGCAAAACGCCTATGTCCGGGCACCTCATCTGGTCCCGCTCTTCGTTATCTGGTCCCGCTCTTCGTTGCTGAGCTACCTGTCCAAGTATCGCGCGGCAGGCGGGCCGAGCCGGCCATGGACCGGCGGGCCGCCCGTCCGCCCGGCGGACTACGACGGCAGTGGCCCGGCCGCCGGCGAAGCCGCGAACCGTTCGGTCGACTGCTTCGCTTTACCGTCGGCCGCGCGGCCGCTAAGCGGACTTGCCGAAGTCCTCCGGGGAGATCTGGTCGAGGAACTCCCGGAACTTCTCGACCTCGTCCTCCTGCTCGTCGGGGATGGCCACGCCCGCCTCGTCGAGGATCTCGTCGGTGGCGAAGATCGCGGCTCCCGTCCGCAGCGCCAGCGCGATGGAGTCCGAGGGCCTGGCACTGACCGCGGCGCCGTTGGAGAACTCAAGGTCCGCGTAGAAGATCCCGTCGCGCAGCGCGGTGATCTTGACCGTGCGCAACTGCACGTTCAGCACCTCGAGCACGTCCTTGAACAGGTCATGGGTCAGTGGTCGCGGTGATACCGTGCCCTGCTGTGCGAAGGCGATCGCCGTCGCCTCCACCGCCCCGATCCAGATGGGCAGGTACCGGTCGCCCTGCTCCTCTTTCAATAGGACGATCGGGCTGTTGGACGGCATCTCGACCCGGACGCCGACGACCTCCATCCGCCGCACTGGAGCTCCGTCCTCGCACATGCTCGGCGCCTGCCGGGGGCCCACGGCCCCCGGAACGCTAAGCCAACCGAATCACTCTTCCTGCCAAACTACACCCGCTACCGCCCGGAAGCCGAGCGCAGCCCCCGTCCTTCCGGGGACTCACCATGAGGTGTACCCGCATGCGGCTGGTGTGAAGCCAGTCCAGCCTCAGCGAGTCCGTCTTCCACGAGGGTCGCGTGCAGCGCCGCGATGTGCCCCGCGAGGTCCCGCGCGGCCCGCAGCGCGGGCTCGCGGCTGCCCTTCTGCCTCGCCAGCGGGGCCACCGCCTGCTCCACCAGCGCGGTCTCCCGCTCGGCGGCCGCCTTGATGACCCGCAGGTGGCGCGGCTGCACCCCGTACTCGCCGAGTTGCACCGCCGACCGCAGCACGGAAAGCGTCTGCGTTCCGTAAGACCTGGCCCGGCGGATGAGCCCGTAGTCCTCGAGCTCGGCGAGGAGTTCCTCGCCCGCGCCCGCGGCGGCGAGCAGTTCGCTTCTGGTCATCGCCACCGGCGGGACCGCGCCGTCGGCGGCGCCGGCAACGGAGCCGCCGAGCGCTTCGAGCCGCTCCTTGATCACCCGGAGCGGCAGGTACTCGTCGCGCTGCGCGGTCAGGATGAACCGCAGCCGGGTGATGTCGGCGGCCGAGAACCGCCGGTAGCCGGAGGAGGAACGCAGTGGCTGGATCAGGCCCTCGGCCTCCAGGAAGCGGATCTTGGAGGGGCTGATGTCAGGGAACTCCGGGCTCAGCTCGTCGAGCACCTGACCGATGCCGACGCTTCCCCTGCCTGGGGTGCCGCTGGCGGGCGCCGGCTGGTGCCCCCGGGTCATACGTAGTCCTGCGCTCCCAGTCCGCGGCGTCCGCCGACCTCGGGACTGCGGGTCATGAACAGCAGCCGGAACTTGCCGATCTGTACCTCATCGCCCCCGAACAACTCGGCCTCCTCGATCCGCTCGCGGTTCACGTAGGTGCCGTTGAGGCTGCCGACGTCGCGAACGGTGAAACGGTCGCCATGACGGTAGAACTCGGCGTGCCGCCGGGAGACCGTCGCGTCGTCGAGGAAGATGTCGCTGTCGGGATGCCGCCCGGCGGAGGTGAAGTCGGCGTCGAGCAGGAACCGGCTGCCCGCGTTCGGCCCGCGCAGCACGACGAGCAGCGCGGTGCCCGCCGGGAGCGTGTCCGCCGCCGAGTAGTCGGGCGACGTCTCGTCGTAGTACTCCGACTCGCTGCCGTCGGCGTTGATGATCGAGGTGGTTTCGCCGCCGCGCTCACTGGGGAGGGCGCTGAAACTGCCGGTGTTCGTGTTGCGCAGCTGGGTACCGCAGTTCGAGCAGTACCTTGCCCCCTGCGGGTTCGGCCGACCGCACCGCGCACAGTACATAGCACCAGCCATGGCCTCGCCAGGCCTCCCCTCTCCCTGCACTGCAGGCTCGCGCGGCATCGCGTCGGGCGACGCAGCCAACGGTACCCGCGTGGAGGGTTCCGGGTCTACGCGCCACGCAAACAGGCGGCGCAGTCCGCCTCTTCGCGCGCCACCGGTTCCCTGACGTCTCCGCCACACAGCCGCCTCACCTCCGGGTCACGCGCACGGCGCAAGTTCGCGGTGACGGTGGCCGTCCCGTGCCCCGCGAAATGGTACGTCTGCGTAGTTAACACAGATTACCTGAACGTGCATCCCAAAACAGTCCGGTACTTTTTCTCCCCGGGGACGCCCTCCGCGCCCCCGGCGTCCGTGTGGCCAGGCCTGATCGCAGGGATCGTGATCCTATCAGGTCCGGGGCGCGCGGGCGAAACCGCGCCGGGGCCGCCTATTCGCCGGCCTGCTCCACGATCGTGGCCCACTCGTCGAGCAGGAGCTGAACCGAGTCGGCGTCGCCGCCCTCCGCCCACAGGTGGGTGACCGCGTCCGCCGGGTCGGGGAGCACCAGGATCCAGCCGCGGTCGGCGTCGACGACACGCACGCCGTCCGTGGTGTCGACGGGACGGTTGCCGGCCGCCTCCATGACGGTCCGCATGACCGCGCCCTTGGCCGACCACGGGGTGGGGACCGAGCGCCGCATCAGGTGCGCCTGCGGGATGCGGGCGTCGATCTGGCTCAGCGTGAGCCTGGTCCGCGCGACGAGGCCGAGCAGCCGCACGAACGTGGCGATGCCGTCGACGGTCCGGCCGAACTCCGGAACGACGAACCCGCCGCGCCCGTCGGCCGCGAAGATCACGTCGTCTGCCGCCGCGGCGGTGGTCAGCGCGTCGCGCGACGTCGGCGTCCAGGTGACCTCCACGCCGTGGAAGCGGCAGACCTGCTCGGCGACCCGCGTGGTGGTCACCGGCAGGGCGACCCGGCCCTGCCGCAGCTCGGCGGCGACCAGGTCGAGCACCACGAGCAGCGCCCGCTCGTCGCTGACCAGCGTGCCCTTCTCGTCGACCAGGTGGATGCGCTCGCCGACCGGGTCGAACCGGACGCCGAACGCCGCCCGCGAGGAGGAGACGACCTCGGCCAGCCGCTGCATCCCGGCCCGGTCCTGCGCCACGGTCTGGGTGGGCATGACCTCGTCGAGCCGGTTGTTGAGCGTGTGCACGTCGACGCCGATCCCGCCGAGCAGCGTGGGCAGCACGAGCGACACCGTCCCGCCCGCGCAGTCCGCGACCACCTTGAGGGCGGCCGCGCTCACCCCGTCGAGGTTCACGCACCGCATCAGCTCGTGCGTGTACAACTCGACGACGCGAGGCGGGTAGGACAACTCGGCGATCTCGCCGGGGAACGCCCGCCGGAACTCCTGCCGGGAGAAGACCCGCTCGAGCTTGCGCTGCGCGGCCTGGGACAGCTCGGCCCCGCGCTCATCGAGGAAGATGATGTCGACCGACTGGGAGTCGCCCGGCGTGGTGCGCAGCGCGATGCCTCCGCTGTACTTGCGTCGCGCGGTCTCGAACCGGGCGACCGGAAGCGGCAGCGCCTCCAGGTCCATGACGTTGATGGCGGAGGCGTTCAGCGCGCCCTGCATCGCCCGCTTGAGAGTCCGCGCGGCCCGCGACACGTCCCTGGAGGTGGTGACCGTCGTCCCCTTCTTGAGGGTGGTCGCGTAGGCGGACGCGAGCCGCACCGCCAGCTCGGGGGTGACCTCGACGTTGATCAGGCCGGAGACACCGCGCTCGCCGAACAGGGTCCGCTGGCCGCGTGACTCCCAGATCACCGAGTTGTTGACGACCGCGCCCGCCTCGATGGTCTTGAACGGGTAGACCTTCACCCCGGCGGAGATGTACGCCTCCGGTTCGATGACGCACTCGTCGCCGATGACGGCGGACTCCTCGATGCGCGCCCGGCGCATCACGTCGGTGTTCTTGCCGACCACGCAGCCGCGCAGGGTGGCACCCTGGCCGACGAAGACCCGGTTGTGCACCACGGCGCGGTGGATGAACGCGCCCTCCTTGACCACGACGTTCGCGCCGATCACGCTGTACTCGCGCAGGTTCGCGCCCGCCTCGATCTTCGCGTACTCGCCGATGCAGACGGGACCGCGGAACACCGCCTCCGGATCGACCTCTGCCCCTTCCGCCACCCACACGCCCGGCGAGAGCTCGAACCCGGCGATGTCCACCTCGACCTCGCGGTTGAGCACGTCGGCCTGGGCCTTGAGGTAGGACTCCAGGGTGCCGACGTCCTCCCAGTAGCGGTCGGAGACGTACCCGTAGATCGGCGCGCCGCGCTGCAGGAGCCTGGGGAACACGTCGTGCGACCAGTCGACCGACTCCTTGGGCGACACCTCGGCGAGGACCTCGGGCTCCATGATGTAGACGCCGGTGTTCACCGTGTCGGAGAACACCTGGCCCCAGGTCGGCTTCTCCAGGAACCGCTGGATCCGCCCGTCCTCGTCCGCGATGACGATGCCGAACTCCAGCGGGTCGGGGACCCGAGTCAGGCCAACGGTCACCAGGGCCCCGCTCTCCCGGTGGAACCGCGCCATCTCCGTCAGGTCCATGTCGGTCAGCGCGTCGCCGGAGATGACGAGGAACCGGTCGTCCTTAAGCTCTTCCTCCGCGTTCTTCACCGAGCCCGCGGTGCCGAGCGGCGTCTCCTCGGTCGCGTACCGCAGCGACATGCCGACGTCCTCGCCGTCGCCGAAGTAGTTGCGCACCATCGCCGCGAGAAACTGGACCGTGACGACGGTCTCGGTGAACCCGTGCCGCTTGAGCAGCCGCAGCACGTGCTCCATGATGGGCCGGTTGACGACCGGCAGCAGCGGCTTGGGCTGGTTGGCGGTCATGGGGCGGAGCCTGGTGCCCTCGCCCCCCGCCATCACGACAGCCTTCACGATGGATGCGCTCCTTTCACCAGTTCCCTGATTTGGGTGAGGTAGAGCAGCGCTGCCCACCAGTAGAGGGCGACTCCCCAGACGGCGAACGCCCAGCCGAGGATCCGCACGACCTCGGACACGGTCCCGCCGTGGGCGCCGAGGAACAGCAGGGGAAACGCGTACATCAGGCACAGCGTCGCGGCCTTGCCGACAAAGCTGACTTCCAGCGCGCCGTACTCGGTCCGGCGGCGGAGCACGACCAGCGCCAGGCCCACGCAGACCTCACGGGCCGCCAGCGCGCCGAACAGCCACCACGGGATGATCCCGCGCACGCCGAGGGCGATAATCGTTACCGCGATGTACAACCGGTCGGCGGCAGGGTCGAGCAACTGGCCGAGCCTGCTCACCTGGTTGAGCATTCTCGCCAGCTTCCCGTCAAGCCAGTCGCTAATCCCGGCGAAACCCAGCAGGGCCGCCGCGATGACGTCGGCCGTGGCGGTGCGCGGCCCGATGACGAGCCACAGGAACACGGGAACGCCGGCCAGCCGAGCGGCGCTGAGCGCGTTCGGCCAGGTGAAAATCCGGTCTCCCACGCTGCGATCGTAATGGAACCGTGTCCGGTCGCTCACCTCGGGTGGCCCGCTTAGCGGCACTTTGTACCAAAAATTTTCGCCATGTTCCGCGGCCGGCTTCCCCTTCTGTACGATCTCGTCACCTCTTACGCAAAAACAGCGGAAAACAGGGGCCGCGCGACGGCATCCCGGTAAAACATAACCGTCCGCGACGACAATGCAACTTCAGGTGACTCGGAACCGGTCCGCGCCGCGTTTCTCCGGCACGCTCAGGAACCGGGCGGGCCGAGCATGCCGCGGCAGACCACGACCAGGGCCCTTCTGGTCGCCGGACAGCCGATTGTCCGCCCGGATGGCCCGCTCGCCCTCCGGGACGGCCGCCCCGGCCGCCGCACCCGGCTCCCCGGTCATCGCGTCGATGAGCCCCGCCTGGGCGAGCAGCGTCTCCGCGGACAGGTTGAGCGCGTCGGAGATCGCCTTGAGCGCTAACCATACCAAGCACCTGCGGCGGTCACGGCCCCGGCCCCGGCGGGGGAACAGGGGGACGGGATACAGGGAGGCGACCCCTGGGACGCAGCTGAGGCCGACCGGGCGTTACTTCCCCTCGTGAACGCCCGGCCGGTCCCCGGCCCTCCCCCTCGCAGGGCCGCCTCGGTCCCCGTCCGCAAGCAGTTTGAGACACTAAGTCTAATGTCTCATGCACTGTGCGAATGCACGGTATCTTGCCATCGCTGGGTAAATTTTCAGCATGGTGCGCCGCGAGGGTAGGGGGACCGCTATGACGACCCGGCCGGACCGGGTGCCGGCCGATGAGGTCAGGCAGCGGATGCTCGATGCCGGGCGCGAGCTGGCCCTGGAGGCAGGCGCGGCGCTCACCATCGAGCACCTGCGCCTCGAGGAGGTCATCCAGCGCGCCAGGGTGCCGCGCAGTTCGGTGTACCGGCTGTGGCCCTACCGGGAGAGCTACACCGACGACCTGCTCTGCTACCTGGCCGGCGAGGGAAGCTGGTTCAGTACCCGGCCCGTTTACTCTCCCGAGACGTTCGCCATGGTCAAGCAGGTCCTCACGGACAACGCACCGCTGCTGGCCACCGCGGAGGGCCGCCGCGCGCTGGTGTGCGAGGTGGTCAGGCTCACGGTGGGCCACAACTACGACTCGCTCACCGAGTCCGTGCCGTGGCGGCTGCACATGGCGCTTACCGCCACGCTCGGCTCCACGCGGAGCGGGGAGGCCCGCACGCGGATCGCCGCCGCGTTGGAAGACGCGCAGCGCCGTTCACGGGAGTCGATGGTCGCCTTGCTGGAATACGTGGCCGGGGTGCTGGGGCTCCGCCTGCGCGACCCGTCGCACACCCTCGACCACGTGCAACTGGCGGGCGGGCTGCTGGTCCAGTCCGTGGCCCTTCGCAACGTCCAGGTGCAGGCGGCGATGGGGTTCCCCGACGATGCCGCCGGCGCGGCGGACTTCAGCGCGCCACCGGAGCCGGTTTTCGTGGACAGCCTGCTCAACGCGCCTATCCCAGGTCCCGGCCTGGACGGCAAGACGGCCGAGTGGTCCCTGGTCGCGTTCGGCTACCTCGGCGTGCTCGACGCCTTCATGGAACTCGACCCGGACTTCGCCCCGCCAGTTCCCTAGCGGCCGGCCCGCTAGGCCGCGCCGCGGGCCAGGGCCAGGACGCGGTCGCCGAGCACCGCCACCCCCGGGGTCCGCTCCGTCGCGTAGTAGCCCGGCTTGCGCTTCCGGAGCAGGCCGCTCCCGTTCTGCTGCCAGCTGAAGGTCCGGTTGCCCAGGACGCGGCGGAAGACCGCGTCGACGTTGCCCGGGTACGCCGCCGCCATCCGGCGCAGCGGCAGCGGCGGGATGCTGTCCTCGCGCAGGTAGGCCCGCAGCACGTTGGCGTGCGCCGGGTCGGCCGCGAGGGCCGGGTCGGCGAACATCGCCCGCAGCAGCCCGTACTCCGGCACGACCACGAACCCGTCGAACTCGTCGTAGATGATGCCGACCGTGTCGAACTCGAAGAACCCCTCGGGCATGACGAACGTGGTCTCGCCCGCGTCGCTGACCGCCCGGTGCCGTCCGCGCGCGGCGAGCGCGGACTCGCGGCGCATCCGGTAGTAGGCGTTGAGCCGCCCCTCGGCCTCGACGGCGGGCAGCACGAGCTCGTCGTTTCCGAAGAACGCGACGAACTCCTCCCGGTCGCGCCGCATGTAGGCCCAGCCCTGCGCCGTCTTCTCCTGGTTGCGGAAGACCAGGTCGGGCTCGCGGGTGGCCAGGTCGACCGCCAGCCGCGCGACCTGGCGGGCGTCGGCCCGCGGGTAGGCGATCTCGTCGCCCGCGAGCCAGGCCGAGTCGTCCTCGGCCAGCGGGAGCAGGGTGGCGGCGAAGAAGCCGCCCTCCTCGCGGGTCCCGAGGCCGTAGACCCGGTAGTCGAGGTCGTCGACGAGGTTCAGCCCGGTGACCGCCTCGCCTCCGCGCTCCCGCCGCGCGACGGCCTTCACCTCGAACACGCCGCGCACGCTGTTGGCCGCCCAGTCGAGCACGAGGTCGCGGTCGGCCCGGCTCAGCCCGCGCTGCGACCCGATGAACCGCTCGACGGCGGCCAGCCCCCCGGCCTCGCCGAGCCCCTGCCGCAACCGGATGGCGCGTTCGATCAGCTCAGGTCCCACGGATAGAGATAGTAGTAAGGCTCCAGCGCCGGGGCGTCCCTTAGCCGCTGACGGGGAACAGGTAGCCGGAGGCCCCGGCCAGCAGGGCGGGGTCGGTGAACCGGAAGATGACGAGCACGACGGCCAGGATCACCGCGACGTAGGCGACCCAGCGCCACAGCGCGATCAGCACGATCAGGACCGCGGCGGCGAGTACGAACCAGCCGGCGCCGAACGACGCGAGGAAGTCCGGCGTCGGCGGGCTGTTCAGCCCCAGGGTCTGCGCCGTCAGCTGGTAGCCGCTGGTGAACGGGTCGGCGTGCAGCGAGGAGAGGATGGCGTTCCGCCCGCCCGCCGGCATGACCAGGGGCCTGGCGAGCAGCCCGAGCCCCAGGACCAGCAGGCAGCCCGCCGCGACCAGGGTCCCGCACAGCGCCATGACCGGCTTGGTGACGTACTGGGCCGCGCCGAGCCCGGCCCGCCATGCGATCAGCGTGGCCGCCGGGAGGACCAGGAGGGCGAGCACGTACAGCAACTCGGTCCAGTGCGCGGTCGTGATGAACTGCCATCCGCTGACGGTTTCGGTGAACGCGGCCATCGAGTGCCCGTTCACGACGCCGGACCCGCCGGGCGGCGCGTAGCGGACCGTGAACAGCGGCAGGAACAGCCCGACCAGCAGGGCAAGTGCGGCAACGGCAGTGACGGCAACGGTCCCAATGCCATCTTCATCCACGGCGCCACCAACGGGAGCATGAGCGGTGTTACTGAGATCTGACCACTTCTTCTCCCGACTTCCCGGCCGGCAAACTACGGCAGCCGTCGAACTCCATCCGGACCCGGCGCGGTGGCGCGCTGGACGGCCAGGTCGTGGCGGCGGGCCGGGATGAGCAGCAGGTCAACGAGGCACGCCCCGAACGCGATCGCGGCCAGGACGACCGTGGCGCGCTGGAACGCGGGCAGCGCCGCGGCGCCCTCGGGGCGGCGCAGGACGGTGACCAGCACCGAGACACCGAGCACGATGCCGACCTGGCGGGCCATGTTCACGACGCCCGAACCGGTGGCGAAGCGGTGCGGCGGCACGGCCGAGACCGCCGCGCTGACCAGGGTCGGCAGGGTAAGGCCGACGCCGGTGCCGGTCATCAGCATGCCGGGGAGCATCCGGGTCGCGTAGTCCGGGGCGAGCGCGAGGCTGAGCCGCCAGAACACGCAGCCGCCCGCGTAGACCGCGCAGCCGATCGCGGCGACCGGGCCGGGCCCGATCTTCCTGGCGAGGGGGCCGGCGGCGACCGACCAGAACGGCACCAGCAGCGGCCCGGGCGCGACGCCGAGGCCGGTACGCAGCGCGGACCAGCCCCAGACGTCCTGGCACCAGAGCGTGACCAGGAGCAGCATGGCCCCGAAGGCGGCGCCGAACACGATGTTCGCCGTGGTGGCCGTGGCGAAGGTAGGCATCCGCAGCAGGTGCAGTTCGACGACCGGCGACGGGTGCGTCGCGGACCTGCGGATGAACACGGCGACCCCGGCGACGGCCACGGCGATCAGGCCCAGGGTCGCCGGGGAGGCCCAGCCCCAGTCGCCGGACTTGACCAGGGCGAGGGCGAGCGCGCCGATGGCGACGGTGAAGACGGCCGCGCCGAGGGCGTCGGGCAGGGCCTGCGCCCGCTCGGCGGCCGGGCCCGGGCGCGCGCGCCCCGGGTCGGCGGGCAGCGCGCGCAGGCCCGCGAAGACGGCGATGACGACGATCGGCACGTTGACGATGAACACCCAGTGCCAGCTCACGGCGACCAGTGCGCCGCCGATCACCGGGCCGAGCGCCGCGGCCGCGCCCCCGACCGAGGTCCAGGCCCTGATCGTGCCGGCGCGCTTGTCCGGGCGGGCCGCCGTGAGCAGCAGGCCGAGCGAGGCCGGCAGCAGGAGCGCGCCGCCGGCCGCCTGGACGACGCGGGCGGCGACGAGCACCCAGACGTCCGGCGCGACGGCGCACGCGGCCGAGGCGACGCCGAAGACGACCATGCCCGCGAGGAAGGCGGCCCGGCGGCCGACCAGGTCCGCCGCCCGGCCCGCCGGGACGAGCAGCGCGGCGAAGACGATCGCGTACGCGTTGAGCACCCAGGACAGGCTGCCGAGGTTCGCGTTGCCGTAGCTGCGGCCGATCGACGGGATCGCGACGTTGACGATGAACGTATCGAGGTTGGCGACCACGAGGCCGGCGCTGACGATCGCGAACACGACGCCGAACCTGGCGCGGCCGCGCGATGCCGCGTCCGGCACGGCTCCGGGCCGGACGGCCGCGCCGTCTCCCGCCGCCCGGGCCGGCGCCGGCGCCGGCACCTGGGTGAACTCCCGCGGGCTCTCGGTCAGCCCGCCCGCTCCGCCGTCCGCCGCGCTCTCGGTCACGCGCCACCCCTCAGCCTTAGTTGGTTTGAAAACACAACCCGTTACTCGACGGGGGAAGCGTAACCCGAGTTAGTTTGATTTCGCAACCGATGTACTCTTGAAGGCATGCGCCTTGAGGACCTGCCCGGACGGCCCTGCTCGGTGGCGGCCGCGCTGAACCTGATCGGCGAGAAGTGGTCGCTGCTCGCCGTGCGCGAGATCGCCTTCGGCAACAAGCGGTTCGATGCGATCGCCCGCAACACCGGCGCGCCCCGCGACCGGCTCGCCGCGCGCCTGCGCGCCCTGGAGGCGGCCGGCGTGATCACGCGCCGGCGGTACAGCGAGCACCCTCCGCGCTACGAGTACGAGCTCACCGAGGCCGGCCGGGAACTGCGCGGGGTGCTGACGGCGCTGCGCGCCTGGGGCGACAAGTGGGCGATCGACGCCCCGCCGCCGACCGCGTTCGAGCACGGCTGCGGGCACGACCTCGACCCGGTGATGACCTGCCGCCACTGCGGCGAAGAGATAGACCCCGACGACCTCAGGGTCCGGGTGACGGCCACGGGCTGGACCCGCCAGGGGCCGCTGCCCAGGGCGGATCCAGCCCGCTGACCTCGCCGACCGCCCTAACGGGTGACGTGACCGCCGAGGAACGACTCGACGAAGGCCGGGCTGGCGCTGAGCTCGGCGGGGGTTCCCTCCATCCGGACCTCGCCGCCGGCCAGCACGTAGCTGCGGTCGGCGATGGCGAGCACGGCACGGGCGCGCTGCTCGACGACCAGCACCGAGGCGCCGCCCACCGCCAGCCCGCGGACGTGCTCTTCGAGTAGCGTCCGGGCGATCGCCGGGGCCAGGTTGGCCGTGGGCTCGTCGAGCAGGAAGACGGACGGCCGCAGCATGAGGACCCGCCCCATGGCCAGCATCTTCCGCTCGCCGCCGCTCAGCTTCCCGGCCGGCCGCGACAGCATCACGGCGAGCCGGGGGAAGACCGCCACGACCTCGTCGATCCGGCTCTTGACCTGCCTGGACGGCAGCAGGTAGCCGCCCATCTCCAGGTTCTCCCGCACCGTCAGCGGCGCGAACACGTCGTCGACCTGCGGCACGTAGCCGACTCCGGCCCTGGCGACTTCCTCGGGCGCCCAGCGGGTCACGTCGGTCTCGCCGACGACGACGGTGCCCGCGGTGACCCGCACCACGCCGACCAGGCTCTTGAGGAGGGTGGACTTGCCCGAGCCGTTCGCCCCGACGAGCGAGACGACCTCGCCGGGCTCGACCCGGACCGTCACGTTCCTGATGACCGGGTCGCCGCCGTAGCCCGCGGTCACCCCGGTGGCCCGCAGCGGCAGGCCGTGGCCCGCCC
>DAHWEX010000723.1 GCA_027326205.1 Actinomycetota bacterium | reverse complement strand
CCGGACGATGCTTCGGGCATTCGCGTCCCTTTCACGCTCTTTGCACGGGACGGGCGCGTGACGAACGGTCGGGATCGTCGACCGCAGCACCGCCCCGTTGGGGTCCTGAAGTCCTATACCCGTACGCTAGCCCGCCTCATGCGCTGGTGAAACTACGCGGCAGTAGGACAACCGTCACAGTGCTTGGTTTGCGAAGAAAACCGTTTTTTTACAGCTCCGCGTTTCCCCAGGGGAATGATCCCCCCGGTACCCCCTCGCCACGGAAGGGCATCACCCCTCCGTAGCCTCCCCGCGGGAGGACGGCGCAAAAAAGCGCCGCCCCCGCGCTGTGGCGACGTTGCGGCTCGGTGGCGCCCCGGCCGTGAGCAGGGCGGCCCATACCCGGGCCCGCCTGGGGCCGGGCTCAGGTTAGTCCTCATCAGGCCGCTGGCCCTGGGTAACCGGGGGGCGCGGACCGCGCGGGCTTACGGTGCGGGGCATGAGATCCGGTGGTCGGTCCACAAAGATTTTCTGACGATTCTTTCTCTCCTGAGAACTTTCTGGCCCGCTTCGCGCCGGTTGGGGAACTCGGCGTCCAAGCGCTTGCCGCAGAGTTCGAATCGCCGGGGTCCTTGATGGCGCCGGGCCGGCGCGGGCGCCGCCGGCCCGGGCGGCGGGGGTCCTCGCGGCCAGACCCCGGGACTTCAATTTCTATAGCTGCTACGCGGTGCCAGCTAGCTGCTACGCAGTGCCAGCTAGCTGCTACGCAGTGGGTGCCAGATCGTCTTGATCTCCAGGGTGGAGAACAGGCGCTCCATGCCTGGTTCCGCGGTCCAGTCGGGGCTGGCGAGCCTGACGACGCGCTTGAGGTTGCCCGCCGCGGCCACCGCGAGGTCGTCGGCGAGCGCCCCGGGCGCGCCGGCCAGGTCGATCGCGTTCACGTCCTGGTGGGCGGCCAGCCAGGGCGAGATCTCGGCCACCTCGCCGGTGAGGGCGTTCACGACGCCGGCGGGCAGCGCGGCGGCGGCCAGCGCCTCGGCGAGGGACACGGCCAGCAGCGGGTAGCGCTCGCTGGCGACGAGCACCGCCGTGTTGCCGCCGACGATGACCGGGGCCAGCACGCTGACCAGTCCGAGCAGGGCGCTGTCGGAGGGGGCGAGCACCGCGGTCACCCCGACGGGCTCAGGCAGCGAGATCGTGCCGAAGGGCCCGGCGACGGGGTTGACCGTGCCGCGCACCTGGGTGATCTTGTCCGCCCAGCCCGCGTACCAGGTCCAGCGGTCGATCGCCGCCTCCACCTCGGCGTAGGCCGCGTCCGGCGTCCCCCCGGTGGCCCGCCGCACCTGGGCGGCGAACTGACCGCGGTGGTCGTCCATCACCTCGGCGACGCGGTAGAGCGCCTGGCCTCGTTCGTAGCCGGCCGCGCGCGACCAGGCCGGGAACGCGGCCCGCGCCGCGACCACGGCGTCCCGCGCGTCCCGGCCCGCCGCGAGGGCGGCGCTCGCCAGAAAGGTCCCGTCCGGGCCGTGCACGTCGAACGTGCGGCCGCTCGCCGCACGGGGGAAGGCACCGCCGATGTACAGGCGGTGGATCGTGCGCACGTTAGACATCGGCCGGCCCGAGGCCCGGGAGGTCGAGGTACGCCTCGAGGCCGTGCCTGCCGCCTTCCCGGCCGAGCCCGGACTCCTGGTAGCCGCCGAACGGCACCGCCGGGTCGAGCCGACCGAACGTGTTCATCCAGACCACCCCGGCCCGCAGCCGCACGGCCAGCCAGGCGCTCAGCGCGCCGCTGCGCGTCCAGACGCCGGCCGACAGGCCGTACCGGGTGCTGTTGGTCCGCTCGACGACCTCGTCCGGACTGCCGAACGAGGAGACGGTGAGCACCGGCCAGGACAGTTCCTCCCTGGCGATGCGGTGCTCGTCCGCGACCCCGGTGAACATCGTCGGCGGGAACCAGAATCCCCGGTCCGCCGGCACGTCCGGCGCCGACCAGCGCACCGCGCCGTCCGCCTCCGCGGACCGGGCCAGCTCGGTGATCTTCTCAAGCTGGCCGTCGGAGTTGACCGCGCCGATGTCCGTGTTCTCGTCGAGCGGGTCGCCGGACCGCAGCGCGGCCATCCGGCACCGGATGGCCGCCACCAGGTCGTCCAGCACCGGTGCCTGGACGAAGACCCGGGAACTGGCGCAGCACGCGTGCCCCTGGCGGACGAAGACGCCCTCCACGATCCCCTGTGCCGCCGCGTCGATGTCGGCGTCCGCGCAGACGATGTTCGCGGACGTGCCGCCTAGTTCGAGGGTGAGCCGCTTGCCCCACAGCGCGGCGGACTTCGCGATTTCCCTGCCGACCTCGGGCGAGCCGGTGAACGCAACCTTGTCGATCCCCGGGTGGCCGGCCACGAGCTGACCCGCCAGCCCGTCCCCGGTGACGATGTTGACCACGCCAGGCGGCAGGCCCGCGTCGGCGCAGATCTCCGCGAACGCGAGCGCGGTCAGCGGCGTGGTCTCGGCCGGCTTGAGCACGACGGTGTTCCCGCAGGCGAGAGCGGGGGCGATCTTCCACGCGAGCATGAGCAGCGGCGAGCACCAGCCGATGACCTGGCCCACGACGCCGAGCGGCCGGGGCGGGGCGGACGCGGGGCCAGCCGACACGGGGCCAGCCGACGCGGGGCCACCCAGTACCGGGCCGCCGAATCCGGCGTACGACAGTTTGTCGGCCCAGCCGGCGTGGTAGTAGAAGTGCGCGATCGCCAGCGGCAGGTCCACGTCCCGGGTCTGCCGGATCGGCTTGCCGCTGTCGAGCGATTCGAGGACGGCGAGTTCGCCGGCCCGCTCGCGCAGCAGCCGGGCGATCCGCAGCAGGTACCTGGCCCGCTCCTTGCCCGGCATCATCGACCAGGTCCGCTCGTAGGCGTGCCGCGCGGCTGCGACCGCCCGGTCCACGTCCTCCGCCGTCCCGTGCGTGACCTCGGCGAGGACTTCCTCGGTGGCCGGCGAGATCGTCTTGAAGACCGAAGATCCCGACACGAACGAGCCGCCGATGAAAAGCCCGTAGGAGCCGCGCAGGGTCACCTGCGAGCGGCTCTCAGCTCCCGCACCGTACTCAAACCGCATTCTCGAAACCCTCAAGTCCACCGTCAGGTGGTCGGGCGGGCTTGACCCCGACCTTCCTTCCGCGATGTGCCCCCGTGTGCATAACTAGCGTGTCCGGAAGCGTAGCAGCGGCCGACGCCACGATGACGGGGGTCTGTACTAAGTCCGCCGTAACCTGCGGCGATATCTCCCGGGGGACGCCTCGTACCTCCGGTGTCAGCGTGGCCGGGCCCGATCGTTTAAAGACACGATTCTACCAGGCGTGCCCCTTTACCAGGCCTGCCCCCGGGGAGGGAAAGTATCCCTCTGGTGCCTCGCATGCCCAGCATGCCCCGCATGCCCCGCGTGCCCCGGGGAAAACGGCTGCCGGGCCGCCCCCCAGGAGCGGACGGCGGCCTCGATGACCCGGCCAAAGGCCAGCACCCGTTCCTCAGGCGGGCCGATGACCTGCATGGACGCGATCAGCCCGTCCGGCGCGGGCACCGGCAGGGACAGGGCGGGGAGGCCGGCCAGGTTGGCCGGAGCGGTCAGCGCGATCAGCGGGAAGCCTTGCCCGCCGATCAGCGGCGGCTGCCGCAGCAGCGTGGGCAGCACCAGCACGGGGAAATCGGCGAGCAAACTCTCGAAGTCCGCGCGCACCCGTGTCCGCGTCCGCTCCGCCGCCGCCCGGTCGGCGCGGGTGAGCCGCGCACCGCGTTCGAGGTTGCGCCGCACGTGCGGGCTGAGCTGCCGCAGGTACGGCATCAGGTAGGCGTTGGACCGGAACCCCTCGGCGTCGATGATCACGCCGATGGCGCTGAGCACCGCGCCCGCGTCCCAGCCGGATACGGGGGTGACCGCGATGCCCGCCGCCGCCAGCGCGCGGTCGACCGCGTTCTCCACGGCCGGGTCGGCTCCGCCGCCGATGCCGCCGGGCACCGTGATCCGCCCGGCGACGAGCGGCGGGGGCGTGTCCGGTACCCGGAAGGCCGGTTCGAGCAGCCGCATCCCGTGCTCCACCGCGGCGATGTCCGCGCCGATCGGGCCGACCGTGTCCAGGGACGCCGCGAGCGGGTACACGCCCTTCACCGGGATCCGGCCGAAGGTGGTCTTCAGCCCCGTCACGCCGCAGCAGGCCGCGGGGACCCTGATGGACCCGCCGGTGTCGGTGCCGAGCGCCACCTCCGCCTCGCCGACGGCGACCGCCACGGCGGACCCGCTCGACGAGCCGCCGGGCAGCCGTCTGGGGTCGCGCGGGTTGACCGGCGTGCCGTCCCAGTGGTTGACGCCGCTGGCCGACCAGCACAGCTCGGTGAGACCTGTCTTGCCGACGATCCGCGCGCCGCCTTCCCGGGCGGAGGCGACCACGGTCGCGTCCGTCTCCACGTGCTCGGCCATCTCCGCGACGACCGGGCAGCCAACCCACGTCGGCAGCCCGGCCACGTCGATGCAGTCCTTAACAGCGAGCCGGGGGCCGGCGCCGCTGCCGTCCGCGTCCAAGGGGACGCGGATCACCCAGGTACCCATGCCCCCATGATCACCCGCCCAGCTGGAAATAAGATAAACAAACGTCCATGTGCGTACCCGCTAAAAGCAAACGGAAGGTTGCGTTTGCTCCCGGGGGCATGATTCCGGTCCGCCGCCCGGCCGTGCGCCGCTAGACTTTGCCGGTGCGAGTGGCCAGGGTTGCGGTAGTGGTCGATGTCTGCTGCGTGCTGGTCTTCGTGATCATCGGGCGGGACAGCCACGCCAAGGGCGAGACCCTCGCCGGGATCGCGTCGACGTCCTGGCCGTTCCTGTGCGGTCTCGCCGTCGGCTGGGCCGCCGCCC
>DAHWEX010000701.1 GCA_027326205.1 Actinomycetota bacterium | reverse complement strand
GTGAGGCGGCTGGGCAGCGGGGTGAAGCCCCGGGCGGCGGCGGCCAGTTCCGCGTCGTCGGCGGCCTGCGCGCGCAGCCGGCCGTCCTTGGCCGCGTCGGCCATGGCGCGCAGCACGGCGCGGGCGATCGCCGCATTGCGGCGGTTGTGCCGGCCGGGCAGGCCCAGCAGGTCCGTCCAGGTCGCCTGCGGGTCGTCGGCCTCGCCGACCCACTGGACGCGCGGACCTAGCTGACTGGCGCGCTCGCGCAGCAGGTCGCTGTCGCCGTTCGCGATCGTGAGGTCCGCGCCGGGCTGGGCGGTCGCGGACAGCTTGTCCGCGTAGTACCGCTCCACGCTGCCGTGCCAGGGGAGGTGGTCGGGGTGCAGCGACGTGACGGCGGTGACGGGCGGGGTGACCGCCAGGTCGGTCGCGGTGTAGCTGGAGACCTCGATCACCCAGTAGTCGTAGTCGCCCTCGTGGCCCGTGTTGGCTAGCACAGGGTCGTAGGGGGCGGCGCCGAAGTTCCCGCCCACCAGCGTCCGGTGGCCGAGCCCCTGGAGCAGGTGGCCGATGATCGAGGAGGTCGTGGACTTGCCCTTGGTGCCGGTGACGTAGACGACCCGGGACAGGTCGGCCTCGTTCGCCCACAGGCCAAGGCCGCCGGCCAGGGTGACGCCTGCGGCGCGCAGTTCCGCCGCGGCCGGGCCATAGGGGCTGATGCCGGGGGTCTTGATGACCACCTCGGTGCGCTTCAGCGCCTCGAGGCCGCCGCCCGCGGTGGCGAGGACGCCGCTGCCGGCCGTCGGCTGGTCGTCGACGAGCACCGGGTCGACGCCCAGCGTGCGCAGCTTCCGCACCGTCGCGTGGCCCTCCTTGCCCAGGCCCCAGACGCCAACGCTCCGGCCGACCAGGTCGGACCAGCCGAACTTCGGGCGCTGGCCGGTCACGCGTCCTCGAAGGCGTAGCGCTCCGGGACGAAGCTCGCCCCCACCGGGTGCTTCATCGCCTCGATCTCGGCCGCAGTCGGGGCGTCGGGACGCCCGGTGATCTGCGCCGCGAGCCGCTGCAGCAGCGCGCTGTCCGCGCGGTCCGGGCGGGCGGCGGCAAGCACCACCGCGGCGCGGCACTCGTTGACCTCGCCGACGCACTCGAAGGGCTTGGTGCCCGCGCCGAGCAGGACCTCGAACTTCTACCGCAGCTCCGGCTGGAGAAGCGGTTCTCCCTCGACGGCGAAAACGTCCCGCAACTGCCCCGGCGACATGAACGGCGCCAGGATCAGGTCGATGAAGCAGCACTTGTCGCAGCGCCCGCACCAGTGGCCGAGCCGCTTGCCGGTGTCGATGTGGAACGCGCGGTTACAACTGCGGAAGGTGCCGTGGTACTGGGTCAGCCCCGCGAACCGCTCCCCCACCCACAGCTCGGTGCGGTCCCTGAGCGCGGAGAAGTAGTCCGGCAGTCCCGGCTGCCCGGCGAGCAGCTCGCGGAAGAGCCGCTCGAAGGCGTCCGACTTCGACCACTGGTGGTTGACCTGCCGCCCGCCGTGCTCCAGGGTCGGCACCGAGGAGGACCACTCGTTGGACATCACCACCGTGTCCCGGCCGTGCACGGTCGCGGCGAGGACCGCGATCGCGGAGATGATCCCGGTCACCGGCACGTGGCCGTTGAGGAAGCCGAGCTCGGCGGAGCGGAGCAGCTGCGGGTCGATCTCCCGCCCCGCCCGGATGACGGGCAGCCCGGACACGGCGGCCGGCCTCTCGATGGCCTCGAACCGGTCCCCGGGCCGGTTCACGACGAACAGCGCGACGTCCTCGCCCCGCCCGCGCACGCCCTCAACCGTGACGATCGAGTCGATCCCCCCGCCGAACGGGACCAGGGGCCGCAGCCCCGCACCGGGCCCCGGGGCCGCCGGGACCGGGGCCCCGGTTCTGGTAACGCCGCCGGGCGGCGCCGCGCGGAAGGAGAGGCCGCTGAGGTCCAGGTGGTTGCGGTAGGCGTACTCGCCGAGGCCCGACAGGTAGAACTCGCGCAGGAACTCCACCTCGCGCTCGGACAGCGCCGCGTCTGCCAGGTCGACCGCCGGCGGGGCGGCCGTCTTGTAGTACGAGACCCCGGCGAGCAGGTAGACGATGCGCGCGGCGCCCCGGGCGGCCGGCGTCTCCCACCCCGGTCCCGGCGCGAGCGTGACCCGCTCCGCGAACTCCCGCCCGTCAAGCGAGTAATGGCAGGTCAGCAGCCCCCGCTCGGCGTCGACGGCGAAACCCTCGTACGTGAACACCTGGCCGCGAGCGGGCGCGGTCCCTGGATAAGCGTCTGGCGAGTTCATCGCCAGCGAGTCTACCGAGGCGCCTACCCGGCCGCGGCGGCGAACGACTCCGCGTCCCGCAGCGCGCGCAGCACGTTGCCGCCCGCCAGGGCCTTCAGGTCGGCCTCGGACCAGCGGCGGCGCTGGAGCTCGTGGAACAGGGCCGGGTAGCGGCTCACGTCACCCAGGCCCTGGGGGAAGGACGGGGAGCCGTCGTAGTCGGCGCCGATGCCAACATGGTCCACGCCCGCCGCCTCGCGCACGTGGTCGATGTGGTCGGCGACCTGGTGAAGAGTCGCCGGCGGCATCGGGTGGTCCCGCTCGTACTCGCGGCTCAGGCCGAAGACGTGGGCCAGGTTGTCCGGGTCCTTGCCCCGGGACGCGGCGAACGCCTTCAAGCCGGACATCCAGTCGGTGCACTCCTGGGACACGAAGAACGGCACGAACGCCACCATGCACACGCCGCCGTTGCCGGCCAGCCGGGCGAGCACGTCGTCGGGGACGTTGCGCGGGTTGTCGGTGAGCGCGCGGGCGCTGGAGTGGGAGAAGATCACCGGGGCCCGCGCCACGTCGAGGGCGTCGTTCATCGTGGTGACGGCCACGTGCGACAGGTCGACGAGCATGCCCAGGCGCTGCATCTCCCGGACCACGTCCCGGCCGAACTCCGACAGGCCGCCGCAGTCGGGGTGGTCGGTGGCCGAGTCGGCCCAGCCGACGTTGTCGTTGTGGGTCAGCGTCATGTACCGGACGCCCAGCGCGAACAGGGCGCGGAGCACGCCGAGGGAGCCGTTGATGCTGTGGCCGCCCTCGGCGCCGAGCAGCGAGGCGATCTTCCCGGCCGCGAAGGCCGCGTCGACGTCGTCCGCCGTCAGCGCCAGCCGGAACCGGTCCGGGTAGGCCGCGATCATCCGGTGCACCACGTCGACCTGCTCGAAGACCGCGGTCACCGCCGCGTCGCCGGCCAGGCTGGCCGGGACGTAGACCGACCAGAACTGGCC
>DAHWEX010000698.1 GCA_027326205.1 Actinomycetota bacterium | reverse complement strand
AGACGGCGCGCCAGGTCGTCCAGGGCGGCGCACAGCGGCGCGGCGCGCAGCCGGGCGGCCGTCGCGGCGGCGGCCCGCCACACGCCGGCCGCCTCGCGGTGTCGGCCGCTCAGCGCCAGGGCCTCCGCCAGCCGCCACTGGGTCCGCGCGGTCTCGTAGGCATAGCCGGGGCCGAACGCGGCCAGCGTCTTCTCCCAGTGCGCGGGGTCGTTCGACCCGGTCAGCCGCTGGTACTCCGCCTCGGCGCGCGCCAGCCAGCCCAGGGCCTCCGGCCCGAGAACGATCTTGGGCCGGGCCGGGAACCGGGCACCCTCGCGCGCCCTTTCCAGCAGCAGCGCGCCGGCCGCCTCCTGCGCGGCCGCCGTCGCGGTGATCCCGGCCGCCCGCGCGGCGGCCGCCCGGTCGGCCCGGGCGCTCAGCGCGACCGCCGCCACCCGGATGGCGACGGGCGAGGGCCCGTACCGCGCGTCCGCGACGAGCGCGGCGTCCGCCTCGGCGAGCGCCGTGTCCGTGTCGCCGCGCCACAGCGCCTGCTCCGCGAGCAGCCCGCGGGCGATGTAGCAGACGAACGCGTCGTCCCAGAACGACGCGAGCCAGGTCCGCCGCTCGTCCGCTACCGGGTTGCCGCGGGCCACGTCGATGAACAGCGCCATCGCGGACAGCACGGCCTCGGGCTGCTTGGTCACCCAGACGGGGAAGGCCCGGGCGAGTTCCTCCGCGTGATCCCAGGCCCCGTCCGCGTAGTGCGCCTGGAAATGCAGGTGCTGCACGTCAAGCCCGTAGGGCGCGAGACCAAGCCCGCTGGCCTCCGCCTGCCTGACCCCGGTGTGCGCGGCGGCGGACGCCCCGGCGAGGTCGCCGGCCGCCAGCCGCGCCGACGCGAGGTGGTAGGCGGCCCGCAGTTCGACGCCGAACATCTCCGTGCCGGCCGCCTGCTCGAGCGCCGCGGCGAACAGCCGGATGGCCTCGCCGGTGTTGCCCTCGCGGTTGCTGATCATGCCGAGGGTGACCAGGGCGTCCGCGCCCACCCAGACCGCGCCGGCCCGGGCCGCCTCCGCCCGGGCCCGCTCGGCCCAGTCCCGCGCGGTACCGGTGTCGCCGGAGGCCATCCACGCCATCGCGCCGGTAGCCATCGCCCGGGCCCGGTCCGCGCACGGCCCGCGCCCGGGCTTCGCCTGGTCCGCGCCGGGCGAGTCGGGCGGGATCCGCTCGACCGTCTCCCTGATGACCCGCAGCGCCTCGTCCTCGTCCCCGGGCTCGTCCGACTGCAGCAGGTAGAACGCGAGGCGCTCACCCGCCCGGGTGCGGAACCGCGCGGTCGAGTCCCCGGCCAGCGCCGTCGCCCGGATATGCCGCAGCAACTGGATGGCGCGCGGCACGTCGCCGCTCGCCGCGGCGGCCAGGGCGGACTTGAGGCCGAGCTCGCCCCGGGTCATCCCGGCCAGCGCCTCCGCCTCCGCCACCCGGTCCCATAGCTCCAGCGCCTGGTCGTAGTGCCGGTGGGCCTCGGCGGGCGCCCCGATCCGCTCGGCGTCCTCCCCGGTCCGGACCGAGGCGGCCAGCGCTCCGGGGAGGTCGTGGCTCTTGAGGCTGTGGTAGGCGAGCTCGGCGGCGGTGCCTGGCCCCGTGGTGGCGAGTCCCGTGGCGAGTCCCGTGGCGGGCCCCGTGGCGGTGAGTCCCGTGGTGGCAAGCGCGGTCGCGAGCAGCGCGGCGAACCGTCCGTGCAGCCTGGTCCGCTCCCCGGGGAGCAGGTCGCCGTAGACGGCCTCGCGCAGCAGTGCGTGCCGGAAGCGGTACCCGTCGGCCCCGTCGGGGACGAGCAGCTGGTGGGCGATGGCTTCCCTGACCGCTTCGGTGTACGCGGCGTCGTCAAGGCCGGAAACCGCCAGGACCAGCCGGTCGTCGGCGCGGTGCCCGGCGACGGCCGCCGCCCGCAGCACCCGCTGGGCCGCGTCGGACACCCGCGCCACCCGCGACAGCAGGAGCGCGGCCAGGCCGGAAGGCAGCGCCCCGGCCGACCCCGACGAGGCGGCCAGCAGCTCCTCCGCGTAGTAGGCGTTCCCTTCCGCCCGCTCGACCAGGCCGCGGAGCAGGGCGGTGGACAGGCGCGACGGCCCGTTCGGCAGGCTGGACAGGTGCTCCGCGAGCGCGGCGTCGGGCAACGGCCCCAGCTGCATGAGCGTGACCGAGGGCAGCCGCCCGAGCTCCGCCACGACCTCGCCGAGCGGGTGCCGCCGGTGCAGGTCGTCGGCCCGGTAGGTGCCGACGACGGCGAGGCGCTCGTGGTGCAGCATGCGCGCCAGGAACGTCAGCAGGTGCCGGGTCGAGGTATCGGCCCAGTGCAGGTCCTCGAGCACGAGCAGGACCGGCTTCGCGGCGGCGAGCTCGGTCAGCGCCCCGAGCACCGCGCCGAACATCTGCTGGCGGGCCATGCTGGACACGTCGCTCTCGTCCGCGGGCGCGCCGCCGTCCGGCAGCAGCCTGGCCAGCACCGGACGGTCCTTGATCACCCGCTCGACGTGCGCGGGCGCGGTGCGGAACGCGTCCGCGAACGGCAGGTAGGGCACGCTGTCGCCGATCTCGGCGCACTGGCCGCACAGCACCGTGCCGCCGCTGTCCCTGGCCACCGCGATCACCTCGGCCACCAGCCGGGACTTGCCCACGCCCGCGTCCCCGCCGACCAGCACGGTCACCGCGCGTCCCGCGGCGGCGTCACCGAGCAGGCCGCGCAGCCGCGTCAGCTCGGTGTCACGGCCTACCAGCGCTGCCAATCCCGCTCCTTCTCCCGGCCAGGCGGAAACTCCACGGTAGCAGCGCGGCGTGTCGGGGAAGGCTTGCACACGGCCCGTATTGCGAGTAGCGATATCGGCAGTGAAGCGTGCGAACACGGAGGTTCCCACATGAGCCACGAGTACACCCTGATCGTGTACACGAGCCCGGTCGACGGCAAGGAAGACGAGTACAACGCCTGGTACGACGACGTTCACCTAGGCGAGTTCTCGGCGCTGCCCGGCGTGCTCAACGGCCGCCGCTTCAAGGTCGCCGGCGTCGACAAGCCACAGTACGCCGCGATCTACGAGCTCAGCGCCCCCCCGGACGCGGTCATGGCCGCGATGAACGAGGGCGTCAAGAACGGCACCGTGCGCATGAGCGACACCCTGGACATGACGTCGGTAGTGATCACCACGCTCACCCCCCGCTAGCGCCAGCCCCCGGCTGGCGCTCGCCGCAAACCCAGACCAGTCATCAACTTGTCAGTCCCCGCCCACCCAGGGGGCCACACCAGCCTACGAATTAGGTCCGACATTCGATCTTCGCCGGCCACGCCGGCGATGTCGGCCGGCGCCTCCCGCCGGGAACGCCGTGGCCCGATTCTAGCCCCCCGGCCAGCCACGCCGCCGCACGGCGCGGCCAGGTGAGGCAACGACCCGTTCGGCAGGAAATATCTTGCATCTTCCCGAACGGGCCGTTGCCCTGCGCTCTCCGGCGCTCTTCGCGCCCGCCGCCGCGGCACGCGCGGGCAGTCCAGCCCGGGGAACGCCGTTGACTGAGGTGCGCACGGTGCTACCGGGGACCGTGGCGCCGTTCCCGGCTCGGTCGTCCGCAGCTATCAGCGGCCTAGCTTGGAATATTTGCACTAGG
>DAHWEX010000695.1 GCA_027326205.1 Actinomycetota bacterium | reverse complement strand
GGACGGCGCTGGAGATGGCGGACGGGTCGGTGACGGTGAAGGTCTTGCGCAGGTAGATGGTGCCCGCGGTGGTGGTGCTCGCCGCGTTGGGGGTGTTCCAGAGCCAGTCCGCGGCCGGCGACCCGGAGTACGAGGGGACCGCGCTCGCCGCGGGCAGGACCGCGACGGCGCCCCAGCCGCTGTCGTCATAGCCGGGCTGTGTCCACCCCGGCTTGGCCAGGCGCGCGTCATAGGTCTCGGCGGCCGGCGAGTTGGCGGTGGTCGCCCCGGTGGTCACCTTCCAGGAACCGTCGCTCACCACCCGCGCCGAGGTGCCGTCGGCGTACCACACCTGGAGCTCGAGCTTCAGCGTGGGCTCGCCCGGCTGCCAGGACTCGCCGCTGGCCGGGTAGTCGTCGGCGCCGCCGGCGTAGAAGCCGTTGCCGAGGCTCACCGCGAGCGCGCCCGGCCCGGGCCGCACCAGCCGCGTGACGTCGTAGGTCGAGTAGTCCACGGTCTTGTCGAAGGTGGTGAAGGCCGTGTTGAGCACGCTACCGGTCACCGGGTGCCCGTTCACGGACAGGTACGGGTAGCTGAGGCCCGCGACGTACAGGCGCGCCCGGGTGATGGGCTGGCTCGTCAGCGTGAAGTCCTTGCGCAGCAGCAGTTCGCTGCCGCCGGCCGGCGTGGCGCTGGTGATCCAGCTGCCCTGGAACTGGCTGGGGCTGAGGAACGCGGTCTCGAACCACGCGGTCCCGCTCCACGGCGAGAGCCGCCCGGCGTTGTCCCGCACGCGGACCTGCCAGTAGTAGCGGGTCTGGGACGCCAGTGCCGGGCCGGCGTAGGCCACGTCGAACGACTGCGCCGAGTTCACGGTGCCCGAGTCCCACACCAGGCCCTGGCCGCTCGCCAGGCTGCCCTCGTCACGGGCGACGCGGATCTCGTACTGGCTCTGCGTGACCCCGCGCGCGGCCGAGGTGATGACCCAGCCAAGCTGGGGCCGGCTGTCGTCGATCCCCAGCGGGTTGGCCGTCTGGTCGGTGGTCAGCGAGCCGACGACGGGCGCCGCGAGGTCGGACGGCGCAACCTGCTGGGATGCCAGGGCGTCGGCCTTTCCCGCGCCGGTCAGCATGAGCACCCCGAGGAGCAGGGAGAATATGCCCGCGAGGGCGGACCGTGGATGGCGTCTGCGGAGGTTACCGGGCGGGCCGGCGCGGTGCGGTGAGGGCGCCTGGCGGCGTTGCCTGGCCAGCATGTGTTACCTGCCTTTGGTGAGGGTGCGATGACAGACCTGGCTGGCGTTCCCTGACTGCGGCCTCGTGCGGCGCCACAGCGATTGAAACGTCTCAATCAACAAAATCCAAGGAGCGACGATAGGCAACAGCTATGACCGGAACCGGACACGAAAATCTGCCGCGTGGCCATTAACAGGCCGGCGGATCGCGCGGCGGCCGGGTCAGCGCCGTGCCCGGGATCAGTCCGTGGCCTGCCACTCGAAGCTCGGGCCCGCCGGCACGCCGTTCGTCGTGGTGGCCGCCGTCATGTCCAGGGCCTGCTGCCGGAGCGAGCTCATCAGGCTGGCGGCCGACATGAGCTCGCCGGGCGTGCCGTTGAACGTGGCGTGCAGGACCTTCAGCAGGCTCGTGTACGTGTAGTTGAAGGACTTGCAGGCGTGGTGTGCGGCGCTGCCGGCCGGGTACCCGGCCAGCGCCGGGTTGACCGGGACCGGGCGGACGGCCGCCGGGTCCACCGTGACCGGCTGGCCCAGGTACGCCCAGTGGCGGCCGGACGGGCTCGGGGACCGGATCAGCCGGCGGCCGTGCACGATCTCCGCGAAGCGGTAGTAGTGCGCGACGTCCCCGCCGACCACCTCCAGCGGGCTGGTGAGGGTGCCCTCGCCCTGGTCGATGATCGTGTCGATGGCCCGGCACGCCGACGCGACGCCGGTCACCGGGATCGCGCCGGGCAGCAGGTTGGTGGCGACCTGGTGGTGCGGCCTGCCGGTGAACGCGTCCTGCCCGAGGGCCACCAGCGTCGTGCGGATCTGCCGGTAGAACTGCCCGATCGTCAGCGCTTCGCCGGGCACCCCCGGAGCAGCGGACCCGCCGGCGGGGCCCCCGTGGCCCGCCGGAAGTTCCGGCTGCTCGATGCCCATGAAGGTGTCCCGCACCAGCGGGACGGAGAACGGGGCAAGGCCCACGACCAGCCCGTCGTCCACCGTTCCCGGCAGCGGCCCCGGGTAGCGCGCGAGGATGTCCGGCGAGTCGAGGACGGGGCGGCCGCCGACCGCGTTGAGCAGGTTCGCCGCCAGGGTCAGGTGCAGCATCTCCTCGTCCACCACGGACCTGATGATCTCGGCGACCGTCCGGTTGCCGCCCGGCTCGAGCGAGTACAGCGCGTACAGGTAGGGCGGGATGACGGCGTGCTCGAGTTCGAGCGCGGCCTGCAGGGCCTCGCGCA
>DAHWEX010000683.1 GCA_027326205.1 Actinomycetota bacterium | reverse complement strand
CGCAGTCCGCGTAAACGCCGTCAACGTAGTGGGCCTCCCCGTAAACGAAGGTGTAGCGGATGGCATCCTTCATCAATGCCAGCGCTGATTCGACACTGTGACCGCGCTCTTCGACCGCCTGATCGACCTTCTCGGCTAGCCGGTCTCGTCCCTTCAGACGGTTCTCCAGGCCAGCCAGCCGACGGCTAGGATCCTCCGCCTCGATCCGCTGCATCGCCGGGGTGACCGTCCCGCGCTCGATCTCACTGATCTTCTCGTACGCCTGGTCGATCGCGTAAGCCCGGTACGCGGCGTCCACGGTCGCCCGGTGCTCGGCAACCCGGCCGATGCGAACCCGCCGTTCGGCCTCAGCTTCGGTCTCAGCTTCGGCCTTGGCCTCGCCGTCGGGTCCTACCCGCCTGTCCCGTGCTCCGTCCGCCGCTGAGCCGGTTGCAACGTCGACGCTGCTGTCCGCATCCCGAGGCGACTGGGAAGCCAGTGCGTCCGGCACGTCACGGGCAGGCGCGCGACCGCCGTCATCCTCCGGTTGATCGATCCGCACCGCCACCACCCAGTGTCGACCCAGTGTCGAACCAGTGTCGTCACCCAATCTCGGGCACTCACTAGGTAGAAACGGCCCGACCTTCACCCCGGTTCACGCAGACCTTCAGCACCATCCCGAACGGGCCGTGAGTACCCGCAGCACCCCAAGCAGAGACAGCGCACAGGTGAAGGCGCCCGATGCTTAAGCGAGATCCGCAGAGCACCCTGTCTTCTTCCGGCGCGGCCGGTCACCACTGACGGTGAACCACCGGCAGCGCCGCGCTTTGAGGGCAAGCCGCAGGTAGATCCGCGAGCCAGCCGGCGACATCAGCCGTACTTCTCGGTTTTTCCCTACCGCCTGCACCACCGAACGGGAGAGCATCTCTGTCCGTGACCACCCGGAAACCCGCACCTTCTCGCCAACCTCGGTGCCTTCCAAGCGCAGCTCAGCCCGTTCTTTGCGCTCGCCTGACGGTCGTTTGCCCACCGGACGGCGGTCACCCGGTAACCCTGCTGGTCCGGGCGCCGGGTACCTCGGCGACCGCGAGTATCGTCTCGACCACGTAGTCGAGCGACTGCCTGGCGTCAATGGCGATCGCACCGCCCGCGCGGAGCCGGGCCTGGTATCCCGGCAAGAAGCGCCGCAGGTACTCGCGGGTATCCCCGATGCGGCCCCAGTCGTTGTTCTCGCGCGCGTCAATTCGCGCCAGCATCGTGGCTTCGTCGATCTCCAGCATAAAAATATGCGTGAAGCGATCGGCCAGCTCCAGCTCATTGGCGGCCCCGCCGCAGACGTACAGCGTCGCCGGTGCCGCAGTCTGGATGACAATGTCCAGGCGCTCCGGATCCCATGACCAGCTATGCCGTGAGAGCCACGCGAGATCCGGCTCCGGCGGTTCGTGTTCGACCACGTTCCCGTCCGCGTCAACCATGCGCGCAAGCAAAGGATCGTCGTCGGAATCGATCGCCACCAGCCCTCGGCTGGCCAGCGCAGCGGCAATCGTCGTCTTCCCCGCCCCTGAGCAACCGGTGATCAGCACTGCGCTCACGACGCCCATTGTCGGCCGGTTCCGACACTGGGTGCAAAGGAGTTTCTAACCCGCGCCGGTCCCAGTTCGCCGCTACAGCCCGGTTATCAGCCCGAAGGTATCGGAGAGAACTTCCGTCGCAAGGCTGCGCAACTGCTCAACGCTCAGGCTGATCTTGCCGCCGTAGTCATCGACCAGGGTGATCCTTTTCCAGTCGTCGTCAGTATCCCGGTGAATGACGATCTCCGGCATGCTGTGGTGCCCGGCCATATCGCCCCTCGCTTCCCTCGGTCGGCCCCTGCTGGTGGCGGTAAATTCTCGCTATCCTTGCCATCACGTGATGGCAACTGTGGTCGACTATATGCGACTACTCAAGCGCAGCGGCTGACCAGGCCGGGCCGTCGCAAGGCAGGCGAGGCCAGGCAACGCGACAGCGGTCGACGGTCCAAGGACCGTCGACCGCTGAGTCAGTCGCTCTGCTGCTCCTATTCCTACTCCGCCGCCGCTTCCACCTGCGCTATCTCCGCCGCCGTTTCACCGCCCCGGAACTCGGTCACCTCGTCCGGGATCGAGGCCGCACCGCGCCGCAGCCCCGGCAGCGCGGCCAGCAGCCCCAGCGCCGCGACGCCGGTGATCAGGTACAGCGCCGGCCGGTAGGCCGACAGGGCCGCGGCGGGCGAGGTGAGCGTTTCCGCGCCGCCCGCGTCCACGACCGCGGTGACCACGGCCAGCACCAGCGCGCCGCCGACCTGGAACGAGGTCTGGAACAGGCTCGCCGCCAGGCCCTGCTGCTCGTTGCGTATCCCCGAGGTGGCGGAGACCGTCAGCGCCGAGAACCCGAACCCGAACGCCGTGCCGAGCAGGATCACCGACGGCAGCATGACCGCCGGGTAATCCGTCGTCACGCCCGCCCGCAGGAACAGGGCGTAGCCGGCCACCAGCGAGACGAACGCGGCCACCACCAGCGGCCCCGCACCGAACCGGCCGAGCAGCCCCGCCGTGCGCAGGGACAGCACCGCCACGATGGCGCCGGCCGGCAGGAACGCCAGCGCGGTCGACAGCGCCGACCAGTGCTCCAGCGACTGCAGGTACTGGGTCAGCAGGAACTGGAACGAGATGTAGCTGCCGAATAGCGTGACCGCCCCGACCTGGGCCCGGCGCAGCGGCGCCGACCGGAAGATGCCGAACGGGACCAGCGGGTCGGAACTGCGCGTCTCGATCACCGCGAACAGCGCGCCGAGCGCGACGATCCCGGCGAACGAGCCGATCGTCTGCGCCGAGCCCCAGCCGGCCTGCTGGGCGTTCACCACGGTGTAGACGAGCAGCAGCACGGCCATGGTGATGACCGCCGCACCGGGCAGGTCGAACCGGTGCCAGGCCGCGCGGGTGCGCGGGTCGCGCGGGGACCGCGGGATCAGCGTCACGGCGCCGAGCAGCACCAGTGCCGCCGCCGGGGCGGACGCCAGCAGGGTCCACCGCCAGTTGACCTGGGTGAGCAGGCCGGACAGCACCAGGCCGAGCGAGAACCCGCTGGCGCCGAACACCGAGTAAACGCTGAACGCCCGGTTGCGCAGCGGGCCCTCGGGGAACGTCGTGGTCAGCAGCGACATGCTGGCCGGCGCGGTGAACGCCGCCGCCATGCCCTTGATGATGCGGGCCGCGATCAGCAGCCCCGGGCTGGACACGACGCCGCCGAGCAGCGACACGACCGCGAACACCGCGACCGCGACGACGAACACGCGGCGACGCCCGAGCAGGTCGGCGGCCCGCCCGCCGAGCAGCAGCAGGCCGCCGTAGCCGAGGGTGTAACCGCTGACGATCCACTGGAGCGACGCGGTGCTCATGTGCAGCGCGCTCCGGATAGACGGGAGCGCGACTCCGACCATCGACACGTCGAGACCGTCGAGCAGGAGCGCGCCGCCGAGGACGAGGAGGATGCCCCAGAGCTGGGGAGTCCAAGAATCTGAGGCTGTGGTGGCCAGCGTTGCCCGCTGGCCCTGGTTGGTAGCCATGGCTCAAACTATATGCATGTACGTGCAATGATTGCAAGTGCAATTAATGTACTTGCAAGTATCGGACCGAAGAGGTACCCTACGACCCATGAGCACGAGCGAAGCCGCCCGGGACACCGGGCTTCGGGAACGCGACGAGGCGGTCAAGGCCGCTTGGCACGCGCTCATCGCCGCCAAGGTCGCCTCCTGGAACACCCTGGAGCGCGAGCTCGGCGATTCACACGGGCTCGGCGTGAGCGACTTCGAGGTGCTCGACCACCTGGCGAACATGCCCAACGGCTGCCGGGCGCAGAACCTGGCCGAAGCGGTCCACCTCAGCCAGAGCGCGCTGTCCCGGCTCGCCGACCGGCTGGAACGGCACGGCCTCGTGGAGCGGGACAACTGCGTCACCGACCGCCGGGGCATCAACCTGGTCCTCACCGGCGCCGGGCGGGCCAAGCATGCCCAGGCGCTGCGCACCTACTGCGACGTGCTCGGCCGCACGCTGCCACCCGAGCTCATCGCGCGCTTCGAGTAGCCCGGCCCGGCCCGGCGCGACGGCCGCTGGCCGAGCCAGCCAACACAAGGCCGAGTCGGCCAACACAAGGCCAAGGCCATCATTCCGAACGGGCCGTTGGTTCCAGCCCCGCCAGCCGTTCCAGCCCGGGTTCAGACCTTCCGCCAGCGGGCTTCGCACAGCCCGTAGACCCCGAAGATCAACAGGCCGAGCGCGGCCAGCACCATCAGGAACTCGCCGAACGGCTGGTCGCGCAGTGTCAGCAGGGCCTTGTCCAGGCCGCCGGACTCCGAGGCCTTGTGGGTGATCGCCGCGACGGTCACCAGCACCCCGACCAGGGCGAAAACCAGCCCCCGTGCGATGGTCCCCGTCATGCCGAGCAGTTCGACGACGCGACGGGTCTTGGCGCTCATCTGCGCCGTGTTCAGCAGCTTCATGAACTTCTTGCGGACCCCCTCGACGACCAGGACGAGGCCGCCGATGACGATGGCCAGCCCGATCAGGCCGACGAGGATCCGCCCGCCGGTGTGCTGCATCGCGGTCGCCGTCATGTCCTGCTGCCGGCCGGACATGCTGCGGTTCGACCCGGAGATCACCGAGAAGGTCAGGTAGCAGAGGCTCGCGTAAACGGCCGCCCGGCCCAGCGACTTGAGCCTGGGGCCGGCCCCGGGCGGTTCGCCGGTGACGCCGAATGCCGCCTCGCTCAGCCGCCACAGCGCGTAGCCGGCGAAGCCGATCCCGAGCAGCCAGAGCGAAACCAGCCCGTAGGGTTTCCCGGCGAGCATCTGCAGGGCGCCCTGCTGGTCTACCTGGCGGGAACTGTGCCCCAGGGCGACCAGCACCGCGACCCAGCCGATAAGAATGTAGATGACACCGCGTGCGGTCAGGCCCGCACGGGCCAGGATATGCGCCGCTTTGCTGGTGGAAGCCCGTCTTGCGGTGCGCCGCACGCGCGGCGCCGATACAGAGTGCATACCCGTCACTACCTTGCAGGCGGGCCGGTAAACATAGCCGGTAACCGTAAATGCCCGCCGCCCGGTTCCGTGGCCTGCCGGTCTCGTGCCCGCTCGGTCAGGGTGCGGGCCGTTTGGCAGGGGATTAGCCGGGTAGCGCAAGGCCGGTGATCTGAGTTACCGGAGGTTTTCCGGTAAGCAACGTTGACTGGCCGGACGGCGTGTGATGCAGCATTTCATTAGCTCTTACGGATATCTGGCGATCGCCTTGCTGATGGTGGCGGAATCGGCCTGTATCCCGGTACCCTCCGAGCTCACCATGCCCCTGGGCGGGGCCATCGCGGCGGGGGCGGTGGCCGGGGTGCACCTCAACCTGGCGCTGGTCATCGCGGTCGGCGTGGCGGGCAACGTGATCGGCAGCTACCTGGCCTGGGCGGTTGGCTGGTACGGCGGCGAGGCGGTCACCCGCCGGTGGTCGCGTTTCCTCGGCGGCCGGTCCGGCCTCGAGCGGGCCCAGCGGTGGTTCGACCGCTACGGCGGGCGGGCCGTCTTCATCGGGCGGTTGCTGCCGGTGGTGCGGACCTTCATCTCGCTGCCCGCCGGCTACGCCCGGATGCGGCCGGTTCGCTTCGGCGTCTACACCGCGGCCGGCTGCCTGCCCTGGGCCGGCGGCCTCGCCTGGGCCGGGTACGCGGCCGGTGCGAACTGGCAGCACGTCCAGCGCCTGGTCAATACCCCGACGTATGTGATCGCCGGGTTGATCGGCGTGCTCGTGATCGCCGGGATCGTCGCGGTCATCGTGCGGCGGCGGAAGCGGCCGCGGGCAACGCCCCCGGCGCCGGCGGACGGGTCCGTGTCCGTGGGCCGGCAAGACCAGCACCGGACGGACTGACCCCGGTCAGGGGAGGCGCCAGATGCGGAGGCGGCCTAGCGTCGCGAGCGGCCCGGCTCCCGGTCGCGGGCCGGCCGCTCGCGCCGCCGGGCGATGACGCGGCGGACCAGTTCCACGATCCCGCTGATGACCGTGGCCCCGCCGAACGCCACCGCGAAGCCCAGCACCGGCTGGTTCTCGAACGCCTGCCCGCCCAGGCGCCCGGCTAGGAACGCGTAGGACGCCCACGCCGCCGCCGCGACGGCGGTCGCGAGGCAGAACCGACGCCAGGAGTACCCGATCAGGCCGCAGGACAAGGTCACCGCGGTGCGCCCGCCGGGGATGAAGCGGCAGACGATGATCAGCCCCATCCCGAACCGGTTCAGGGAGCGTTCGGCCCACTCGCGGCGCGCGGCGCCCTTCGTGCCCGGGGCGAAGAAGCGGCGCGTCGCCCACGGCCCGAACCGCCAGCCGATCACGTACGACAGGTTGTCCCCGGCCCACGCTCCGACCGCGGCGCACACCACGATCAGGAAGACCCGGGGGTCGGCGGACCTGGCGGTCGCCACCCCGAACGCGATGATCACCGTCTCGGACGGCAGCAGGGGCAGCACGGCGTCGAAGCAGGGCAGCGTGAACGCGATCAGGTAGGACACCACCGAGTCGACCTGCAACGCCGTCAGCCCGCTCACCGCCACCCCCCCCGTCCGTCGCGTGTTAACTGTCGCGTGTCGCGTGTCGCGTGTCGTCTGCCGCGTGCCGCCGGCCGCCTGCCGCCCGTCGTTCGACGGTAGGGGGTCCCGTCGCTCACGTCTCTACCAGTACCCGTTTTCCGCGCGGCGCGTGAGGTGCCAGAGATAGCACCGGCCGTTCGGGATAATTCTCTGTAAAACGATACGGAACGGGTCGTTGGTGCCAGTTGGGGCTGCACTTTTCTGCAGTGGGCGACTTGCCGGAAAAAGGCTGGGGATAACGCGTGTGACGAGGGTGAGTCCGCCCTGACGTAGGCCTTTACCTGCGGGGATCCAATCTCGGTCAGCTGACTGATGTTTGTCAGTGCAACTTGCACGAGAGTTTGTTATGCAACGCGCAACGCCCGGCCCGCTAAGGAAAGCCCATGACCCCGATGGCGCCGACCCGCCCCAACCGCCCGACTCGACCCGCTAGCCTGCCGCAGCTCTCGCTGCCCATGAGCGCCCGGCAGTGCCGCATTCCGCTGATGGCGGACGCCGCCGCCGCCGCGGCGGCCCGCTCCGTCGTGGAGGACGCAGTCCGCACCTGGCGTGTGCCGGTGGACGCGGATGTAGCGATTCTTCTCACCAGCGAACTGATCACCAACGCCGTCACTCACGGCGCACCAGCCGCAGGGACGTTCGTGCTTCTCACGATCGCCTGCGACGCGGCTGGTCTGCGCGTGGATGTCCATGACGGCTCTCGCGACCTCCCAGTGCTGGACACTGGCCTGCTCGATACGGACTCACTAGGAAACACGGGCCTGGCCGAGGCCGAAACCGGCCGGGGTCTCCTGCTCGTGACCACGTTGTCAGACGAGTGGGGCTTTTACCGTACCCCGGCGGGTAAGGCCGTGTACTTCACTTTGGAACTTCGGCGGGAGCCGTCGTCCGAGGCGGATGCCGACGGCTTGACCTGACGTAGGTCAAGATCGGTCAGCTGACCGATGTCTCGCAGTGCAACTTGCACGATTGTTTTCCTTGCAAGGACACGGAGGCCGAAAGGAGAGAGTCGGCCCCCCTGCTCCGCCCCTTCCCCGGGAGCAGAACAGACGTGTCTGAGCGACTTCTACCGATGTCAGGAAGAGGACCTGCGATGGACACGATAGCGCCGGCCATGTCGGCCCCGCCTGCCGAACTGCGGCATCGCCGCGTGCGGCTTGCGCTGGGACCGGGTGCGGCGGCGCACGCGTGCGGGCACGTCCGGTCGGCGATCGCCGACTGGTCGGTTCCGGTGAGCCGGGCGGTGGCCATGGTGCTCACGAGCGACCTCGTCATCAACGCCGTCACCAACGGCGCTGGCGAGCGAGTCACGCTCGGCATCAGGTGGTCGTCCAGCCAGTTCCGCGTCGAGGTTCACGACGCGTCGGTGTCGGGGGACTCCTGGGAGACCGCCGAATCCGACGCCGACGCCGGCCGCGGACTCCTGCTCGCCGCCGCGATGGCGGCGGACTGGGGCCACTACCGGACTCCGGCGGGGCGGGCCGTGTACTACGCACTCGCGCCCGACCCGCAGGAAGTCATCCCTCAACCCCGGGAGGACGAGATCCCGTACTCCCCGAAGACCATCACCCGGGAGAGCGCTGCCTCGCTTTCCCCGGGGACGGGCCGCGGATTGCCCCCGCGGGAGGCCGTCAGCGGGGACGGTGAGCCGTGAGCCCCCGGAGGTTCACCGCCCCCGCTTTCGGTGCAGGCGGATGCCGCCCCGCTGACATGCGCGGCGTCGGCTTTCACGGTCGCGGCCTTAGCGGCGCGGCCTGGGCCGGAGCGAGTTCCAGAGGCGTGTACGACCGCCCGGTCCGTTGCCGCCTCGCCTTCTGGTCAGGGATCAGGAGGCGTCCAAGGGGCCGCGACCAGCGCGGCCCCGATACGTCAGGAGCAGGTACATGAGGGTCAGCCAGAACCAGACGGGTAACACGTGGGGTCGCACCACCGGGTGGACCTACAAGACGACGTGGGGCCGCTTCAACACGTGGGGCCGCCGCACCACGTGGGGCTGAGCTAGACGTGGGCTAGACGTGGGGACGTGCGCCTGAGCCGCAACTCGCGCACGGTTCCCGCACCCCGGCGGAGAAGGGCCAGTGTCTGCCGCAAGCGCTGACCAGCTCCGCACCCCGGGGGGATGACAGTGACAACGTGGCCAGAGCCGCACTCGGCCGTGTTTGTCCGCCCCCCGCCTCGCGCGGTGCGGTGTCGCGGGCCGCAAACGCGACACCGCCCCCGCGAGTCCCCGGGCGCCCGGAGCCGCAACCGGGCGTCCGGGCTTTACGTCCCGGGGGTTTCGCCGGCCGTCATGTTCGTTGATGGCGCATGACGGCCGGCCCCCCCCGCGGGGAGCGAACCCGTCGGCCGGCTTCCTTGGCCGGGCCGGCCGGCGGACCGGTTTCCCCTGACCGGCCGCGGCGGCAGCGAAGGCGGGGATGCGGTGCGCTACGTGCCCCTCGATGCCTCGCTTCAGGGGAGAAGGCGTGGTGGTGAGCCGGCATCCGCCGCTGGTTCACCGCCACACGGACACGCCCGTGCGGTGAAGGCCGCCGCGCGGGCGTTTTGCTGTGAGCAGTGTTTGCTGTCGGCAGTGTTTGCTGTGAGCGGTGTTTTTGACCGGCGGTGTTTTCGGCAAACAGTGTTTTCGACAAGCGGTGTTTTCGACAAGCAGAGCGGCGCGCACCGGCCCCTCAACCGGCGCGCGCCGCTCTTTTGCGTCCCCGCCGCCCGAACGGGTGGGGTGGCGTGCGGGCGACAGGGACTCCGGGGAATGCTCGACACCCCCGTGTCGGGGCGCTTTACACCTTATGTATATGTATGCTTTCCCGGTGCTATCCCGTGGTGACGGCGCGCAGCGCCGACTCCCGGGCGATGTCGGTCCTGGTCGCGACGTTCAGCTTCTTCAGGATGTGGGACACGTGCGTCGCCACGGTCCGCCGCGAGAGCATGAGCCGCGCCGCGATCTCCGGGTTGGACAGCCCCTCCTCGACGAAGGCCGCCACCTTGAGCTCGGCGTCGGTGAGCGACTCCCACCCGCTGACCGCGCGCCGGTGCTTGCCGTGCGGGCCGCGGCGGATGCCGTAGGCGCGGAACTCGGCGTGGATCCGGTTCAGGTCCGCCTCGGCGCCGAGGAACTCGTAGACCTCAACGGCCTGCTCGAGCGCCTGCCGGGCCTTGGTCTTGTCATCGGCCGCGACGAGGCACCCGGCGGCGGCTTCAAGGGCCTTGGCCCGGGAGAGTTGCCAGCCGGCGTCGGCGTACCGTTGAGCGGATGCCAGGAGCGTGAAGGCATCGCGGTCGACCATGCCCTTGCAGTACAGCGCGCAAGCTTGCTGGTGAGGGATCACCGACCCCTCGGCGAGCTTGATGGCCTGCGCTGTGACGGACTGGGCGGTGGCCTTGTCCCCGAGCTTGAGCGCAAGCCGGATGGCGTCGCTGAAGAGTTCCTCGGTCGCACCGAGGTCGTCGGCATGAGCCTCGAACGCGGCGGTGAACGTAGCGAGCGCCGCGTCCAGTTCGCCGGCTTGCTCGCGTTCGAGTGACTTGGCCCGCAGGAACTGGGTGATGACGTAGTGCCCGACCCGCTGTGCGTACCGTTCCGCGTCCGCGAGGTAGCGGCGGGCGGTGTCAGGCTCGTTGCGGTGGAAGCTGATGTCGGCGGCGATGCTGAGCTCGCAGCAGGCCGCGTTCGCTGCCTTAAGGCTGTCGGGAACCGCCGCTATCTCGGTCAGCGCGTCGTCCCACCGGCCGATCAGGTGCAGGCCCTGGCCAAGAGCACCGTGCGCCTGCGCCACCCGGACGGTCGTCCCGACCTGATCGGCTAGGTGCCGGGCGCGCTCCGCCGTCGTCAGCCCCTCCTCGCAGCGGTCGTTGCTCAGCAGGGCTATCGCCTTGTTGATGTGCAGCAGCAGCAGAAGGTCGCTGAGCGAAGTGTCCGTCTCGGCTACGGCCAGGGCACGGTCGTACAGGGGCAGGCCGTCGACCAGGTTGCCATGGATTGCGGCCACGGTGGCGAGCACGTGGAGCGACCAGCCGGTCGCCCAGGTATCGTTGGCCTCCTCGGCCGACGCGAGCGCCTCTTTCGCCCGCAAGCCAGCCGCATCGACCTCGCCGAAGGCGAGGTAAGAGCGGGCGGCGAGCACAAGGAGCCTGGCCCGGTGCTTCGAGATGATGCCCGGGGCATCGAGGGCGCGCTCAAGCGCGGCGAAGGGCTCGGCTTCCGCTCCGGCCGCGATCCGGCACTGGGCCAGCGTCCAGTGCAGGTCGACAACGAGGTCGGGATCGGTGGTGTGACCGAGCGTTCGCTCCGCGACTCGTTCGGCCTCGATCCGGTCACCAGTCCGGAAGAGGGCGTCGGCGAGCCTGCTTGCCAGCCAGCCATGCCGGAACGACCCTGCGGGGATGCCGCTCAGCGACTGGGCGAGCAATTCGGCGGCCACTCCTGGCGCTTGGCCGACCAGTGGCTCCGCCGATACAACGAGCCACTCAAGCATCCACTCGTCTATCGGGTCTGCCGACCGAACCGCCGTGTCAACCGGCGGGCGCTCAAGCTGGGGCGCCTGGTCATCGGAACTGACTGATGACCAGTGCGCTGGCGGGAGGACCCTGGCCGAGGCGTGTGAACCGTTAGGCTCGCGGAACTGGAGATCGGATCCAGCTTCTCCTCCAGCCGCCCCGCCGATGGCCCGGAGCAACTGCCGGGCAACCCGGTCTGGTGCCGCGCCCGCCGCCGCCAGCGCATGGCCGGCGTCGAGGTGCCACGCGCCGCGTACCGCGGCGGGCATCTCGGCGTACAGCGCTTCGCGGATCAGCGGATGCCGGAAGGCGAGGGCGGTGCCGTTACCTGAGTCGATGAGCACGCCGGTAGCGCACGCTTCGTCGATCGCGGGCCTGACGTCGGCCACGCTCGTGCCGAGCACGGTCGTCAGGTCGGAGACGGCGAACCGCACACCGAGCAGCGCCGCGGCCTCAAGGACGCGCTTGGTCGCGGCGGAGACGAAGTCGAGCCGGTCGGCGATGGCGGCGGACAGGGAGCCCGGCACGGTCTCGGCCGCGAGCTGTGCCGCTCCGGCCGCGGTGACCGCGATTCCGCCCGAGCGCTTGAGCGCCGCGAGCAACTCGGTGAGGTAAAGCGGGTTGCCCGCCGCTCCCGCGGCGAGCCGCAGCAGGCCGGCGTCCGGCTGGCCGCCGGCCAGCTCCTTGACAAGCTCGGCGACATCCGGCTGGGCAAGCGCGGTCAGCTGAACCCTGGCCTCACCGTCGACCGTGCGGCGCAGGGCGATGAGGTCCTCGCGCTGCGGTGCTGGCCGGGTCAGCCCAACGAGCAGCAGCCGCACCTGGCGGGCGGTCCGCGCGAGCCGGCCCCACAACTTGACGCTGGCCGGATCCGCCCACTGCAGGTCGTCGATGAGCAGGACAACGGGGCGTGCCGAGGTCTCGTCAATGGTCAGCGCGATAAGTTGCTCGGCGAGCAGTGCGGGCACGTCGGCACCCCGGTCGGTCTCGACCTCGCCGCGCAGCAGTCCGGCGATCGTGGTCCGCCTGGCGTTCGCCGACGGCCGTCGCACGCCGAGGGCGTCGAGGAAGGGAGAGAGCGGAATCTCTTGCCCGAGCTCGTCGCCCGTGCCCCAGAAGACCTGGCAAGCCCCGGAAGGCATCGTGTCGAGCGCGGTGCGGACAAGGGAGGTCTTACCAATGCCCGGTTCGCCCTCGACGAGCACCGCGTTGCCGCTGCCCCGGGTGAGCTCTCTTAAATACCCGTCGAGCAGTGCAAGCTCGTTCGCGCGGCCGGGGAGCGTCTCAGCCGGGGATACCGGAAGCATGTCACCGAGCGTACCCGTCAGGCATGTGGCGAACAAGCGATTCTAATTAGGACATTAATTCGGGTGATTCTGGCTTTATCGATGTCCGTGACGCCGTAATCGTTCCGTGATTGTGGTGCAAGTTGCATGGCAACTCTCTCTGCATTATGCCGTAACATCGACCGCGACAGATCGAAGAAAATCGATGCATCAATTAACGTAGCATAAAGTTACACGGGCTAACCCATTGAATACGGCCTGGGTCTCCTTTTATCCTAACTTATGTAATCAGCCAAAGACTGGTGAACGGGTGAAGTTGCCCGTTCAGGGCCGCCGAACCAAGGTCTGGGCAGTGACCTCGGAAAACGCATGGAGGCAGACTATGCGCATTCGGCGAAACATCCTCGCTCCCGCAATCCTCACCATCGGCACGATCGGCACGCTGGTGGCCGGTCCCGTCCTCGCTCTCACGTCCGCCGCCGCGCCCGCGAGCAGTGCGGTCGCGTTCAGCGCTCACCCCGACCTCATGTACTACCCGTGAACTAGGGGCTCTTGGTAAAGGCCCGTCGCCGACTCCCTCATCGGCGACGGGTCGCCTATTTTTTGCCGCTTCGTAAAAAGAAGACACCCGGCAAAAAAATTACCCGAGACTTCTTCAAGCCCCCACGGTCGGGCTGTATCTGCATGACCACGCCGAGCTTATTCGGCCCCGCGGGACCCGCCTGTCAAGCGGTGCCCGTGAATCTCTATTTTGATCAACTCTTATCAACGAGTGTCTATTCAATCAATAGTCCGATGGCGAATCACCCACCCCTCGGTGCTCTTTGTCTAAACGATGTCACGTCAGTACCAGTGGCTACTTCGGTAGCCGGTCACCGGCCATGACTTCGGACGGTAATTCGGCACGGTCGGCTCCGCTGGCGGCCGGTCCCGTCCTCGCCCGCACGACCGCCGTCG
>DAHWEX010000662.1 GCA_027326205.1 Actinomycetota bacterium | reverse complement strand
CCCCCAGTGGCGCGGCCCTGGCGACGACAACCGGCTACTCGGCCCTGACCCGCCGCCGGGCAGCCGAGGAAGAACCAGATTCCCGCCACGTACCATGTCGTCTCCGTCGTCGCCGCAGATGACTCCGGGTCGTACCGGCAGGGATCCTGGCCGATCAGCCACGGGTTCGGCTACCAGCGCGGGCACATAAAATCCCTAGACGCGGGATGTCTCTCTCCCGCAGGCGTGCTCAAGCGCAATCGGGGAAATGCGATCTTGTGATTCAGTCCCCCAGAGTTAGCCGCGCAGGTGGGTGACCGTGCCGAAGGCACGCTGGCGGTACAGGAGGGGCTCGAAGGAGTGCGTGTCCGCGTGGACCACCAGGCCGATAATGATGACGTGGTCGCCCGCCGTGACCAACTGGTCGGTGCGGCAGACCAGCCACTGGCCCTTGCCCGCGAGTCGGGGCGCACCGTGGTCCATGTACCAGGCGACGCCGGCGAACTTGTCCGCGCCCTTGCGCGCGAACTGGGTCGCCAGGCCCTGCTGGCCCGCGGCGAGGACGTTCACGCCGAAGTGACCGGATTCCTGGATGACCTTGAGCAGGTCCGAGTTCTGGTCGAGGGAGACCAGGATCATCGGCGGTTCCAGGGACAGCGAGGAGAACGCGCTGACCGTCGTGCCGTGCGGCTTGCGGTCAATGTGCGAGGTCACCACCGTCACCGGGGTCGGCACCCGGGCGAGCGTGTCGCGGAACACCGTCGCGTCGACCTGGTCGTAGCCGGACCCGGCCGGCTGACCGTTCTGGTCTCGTGCGGTGCCACCGTCCTGCATCGCGCTCTCCGTCCCGTGCCTTAACCGAGATTACCGCCCGGCTATTCGACCATAGCCGCCGAATCCTCATCAAGCCAAGATCACGGTTCCCCGGCTGTGGCCGGGCCCTATAGACACGGCGGTACGGCGGAGAGACGATCCGGGTCGTGGCGATCCTCGTCACGGTCAGCGCCAACGCGGACGGGTGGACCTACAGGCCACGCGATGTAGAAGGCTTATGCGACGATTCGTCAGCTCGACGACTGCCGGACAACGTGGAGCATCCGCAGTACGCGGAGCGAAAACGCGCAGGGAGCGTGTTTTTCCTCCGCCATCTGCGAATCTTCCGCGCTAAGCGGCGCGGCGGAGAGGAGTGCGGCTGGTGACTGACGGCGCGAGCGGACGACGAGTCGGGTTTGTCGGGCTCGGGAACATGGGCATCCCGATGACCGGGCGCCTGGTCGCGGCGGGCTACCAGGTCCGCGGCTATGACCCGTCACCCGCCGCGCAGGCGAACTTTGCCGCCATCGGCTCGTCGGACGCGGGCGGCGGCGTAGCGGTCGCGGCCGGCCTGGCCTCCGCCGGCACCGGGGCGGACGCGGTCATCCTGATGCTCCCGGACTCCGACATCGTCGAACGCGTCGTCCTCGGCCGCCTGGCCAGCGAGCCAGCCAGCGGGGCCGTCAGCGACGGCCTGCTGAGCGGCCTGCCGGCCGGCGCCACGGTCATCGACATGTCATCGTCCGACCCGGCCAGGACCCGCATCCTGGCAGGCCAGGTCGCCGCGGCGGGCGTGACCCTGATCGACGCCCCGGTAAGCGGCGGCGTCTCCGGCGCCCGGGCCGGCACCTTGATGATCATGGTCGGCGGCCCCGTGGAGGCCTACGAGCGCTGCCAGCCGATGCTCGCCACGATCGGCAAGAAGGTAGTCCACGCCGGCGACACCGGCGCCGGCCACGCTGTAAAAGCACTGAACAACCTGATGTCGGCCGCCCATTTGCTCGCGTCATCGGAAGCGCTGATAGCAGGCCGCCGCTTCGGCCTGGACCCGGCGGTCATGCTGGAGATCATCAACGGCGCTTCCGGCCGCTCCGGCTCCACCGAAACCAAGTGGCCGAACTACGTCCTGACCGAGAAGTACGACGCCGGCTTCAGCATCAGGCTCATGGTCAAGGATCTGAGACTGGCCCTGGGCATCGAGCACGCCACCGGCGTCCCGGCCGCGGCGAGCGAAGCGGTAGTAGCCACCTGGGAGGCCGCCCTGGCCGACCTGCCACCAGATTCAGACCACACCGCGATAGCCCGCTGGCTGGCCGCCCGCGCGCTTCCCGGTAACGCAGAGGAGTAGAGCCATGACGGAAGAGTTCCTGGAGCTACCCGGAGGGAGGGTGCACCTGCTGCGCGGCGGGACCGGAGAACCGGTGCTGTTCCTGCACGCGGCCGGCGGGGCCGGCCAGTGGCATCCCTTTCACGAACTGCTCGCGGCCAGCGGGTTCGAGGTCATCGCGCCCGACCACCCCGGGTTCGGCAAGTCCGATGAGTTCCCGGAGGTTGAGCGGATCGACGACCTGGTCTTCCATTACCTGGACGTCCTCGACGCGCTCGGTCTTGACCGGCCGCACGTGGTCGGCGGGTCGTTCGGCGGGTGGATCGCCGCGGAGCTCGCGGTCTACGCGCCGCACCGGATCGGGTCGCTGACGCTGCTGTCGGCGGCGGGGCTGCGGCTGCCTGAGCACCCGGTCACCGACCTGTTCCTGCTGCCGCCGGCCCAGTTGCCCGCGGTCCTGTTCCACGCCCCGCCGCCGCCCGCGCCCGTGCCTGACGGCCCGCCGGACCTGGACGCGGTCATCGCCGCCTACCGCGAGGCGACCGCGCTCGCCCGGTTCGCCTGGGTGCCGTTCTTCAACGACCCGAAGCTGGAGCGGCGGCTGCGCCGGATCACCGCGCCCGCCCTGGTCGCCGCGCCGTCCGACGACCGGGTCATCCCGGTGGAGCACGCCAGGCGGTACGCCGAGCGGATTCCCAGCGCCGTTTACACCGAGGTTCCCGGCTGCGGGCACGCGATGTACTTCGAGCGGCCCGCGGAGTTCGCGCAACTGGTCGCCGCCTTCCTGAACGCCAATCCCCTCACCGCGGCGCAGAGCGGAGACAGCCGGTGAAGTTCAGCTTCTTCCACCTGATGCCCTACGCCAAGCTGCCCGACGACTTCGACACCGCGTACTCCTCGACCTCGCTGACGTACCCGAACGCGAACTTCGACCCCGCCTTCGGCGCCTCCCTGTACTCGCGGTACCTGGACGAGCTCGAGTACGCCGACCAGGTCGGGTTCGACGGCATCGCGGTCAACGAGCACCACCAGTCCGCCTACGGGCTGATGCCGTCGCCGAACCTGATGGCGGCCGCCCTGGCCCGGCGGACCTCGCGGGCGCGGATCATGGTGCTCGGCAACGCCATCGGCATCCGGGGCAACCCGCTGCGGGTGGCCGAGGAGATCGCGATGCTCGACCTGATGTCGGGCGGCCGGGTGGACTCCGGGTTCGTCCGGGGCATCGGCTGGGAGTACTTCGGGCACTCGGTCAACCCGACGAAGTCCCGGTCGCGGTTCGACGAGGCGCACGACCTGATCGTCAAGGCGTGGACGTCGCCGGAGATGTTCTCCTGGTACGGGGAGAACTACGAGTACCGGTACGTGAACATCTGGCCCCGGCCGGTCCAGGCGCCGCACCCGCCGATCTTCATCCCGGGGGCCGGGTCGACCGAGACGATGAGGTTCTGCGCCGAGCACCGCTACACCTACATGTCGGTGTACGCGCCGGTTCGCATCGTCCGCCGGTGGTTCGACGGGTACCGTCAGGCGGCCGCCGACCTCGGGTACGTCGCCGACCCGGAGAAGATCGCGTTCTCCGTTCCCATCTACGTCGCCGACACGGACGAGAAGGCCCACGCGGAGGGCCGGCCCGCGGTCGAGTGGCTGTACCACAAGGGGCTGCGGCAGACCGCGGAGATGGTGACGCCGCCGGGGTACATGTCGCCCGGGTCGCTGCGCGGGGTGCTGGCCTCGGGGCTGCGGGGCTTCAACGCGTCCTACGACGACCTGCTCGCAGGAGGCCAGGCGGTGGTCGGGTCACCCTCTTCCGTGGCCAAGCGGCTGGGCGAACTCTACGATGATCTTGGCGGTTTCGGGCAGATCATCGGCCTGTTCGCGATCGGCCCGTCCACGCATGAGCAGGTGACGCGCAGCACGGAACTGTTCGCCACCGAGGTGATGCCGGTGCTCCGTCCGCTAGGTACCGAGGGAAGTGCATGAGCGAGCTTGCGAGCGAACCGGCAAGCACAGCGCGTCCGCGAATGCGGACTCCGAGCGCCAGCGAGGTGGCCTCATGAGCGAGTTGCGCGATCAGCTGATCGCCGGGATCCGGGCCAGCCGGGAGAAGCTCGAGTCCGCAGGCGACCGCGCCGAGGAACTCCGCACGCTCCCCCATGACGCGGTCGCGATCCTGCGCTCGCTCGGACTGTTCTGGCTCAAGACGCCGGCCGAGCTCGGCGGGACGCCGCTGACGCCGGCCGAGTTCAGCGAGGTGATCGAGGAACTCGCCTACGTCGACACCTCGACGGCCTGGGCGGCGATGATCGGGGCCGGCTGCAACGGGCTCACCGGCGGCTGGCTGCCGGACGAGGGCGCGCAGCGGGTCTTCGGTGCCGGGCCCGACCGGGTCCGGCCCGTGGTCGCCGGGCAGCTCGCCCCGCGCGGCACCGGTCACCCGGTCCGCGGCGGCTATCTGGTCAGCGGCCGGTGGGCCTTCTCGAGCGGCATCGTCCACGCCGACTGGCTGATCGGCGCGTTCAAGCCGGAGGACGGCACCGAGGGCGGGGACGGCGGCGACGCGGCGGGCACCGGCTTCGGGCGGATGGTCGTCTTCCTGGTGCCCAAGGCCCAGGCCGAGGTCATCGACAACTGGCACGTCGCGGGCCTGCAGGGCACCGGCAGCCTGGACTTCTCCGTGGACGGCGTCTTCGTCCCCGCGGAGATGACCTACGAGCTGGGATCGCCCGCCGTCCGCGGCGGCGACCTGTTCCGCCTCGGGATGCCCGCCTTCGTGTCGAACGAGGTGCCGCCGCTGGCCATCGGCCTGGCCCGGCGCGCCCTCGACGACATGACCGAACTGGCCACCCACACGGCCCGCTTCCCCGGCGGACCCACGGTCAGCGAACGTGCCGTGTTCCACAAGGAGCTCGGCCGGGCCGAGACCAGGATCCGCGCGGCCCGCGCGGTCCACCGCGAGGCGATGACCGCCGCCTGGGAGGCCGCGGTGGCGGGCAGCGCGCCCGGCGAAGAACTGCAGCTCGCGGTGACGACGGCCTCGGTCTACGCGGTGGAGACCTGCGCCGACGTGGTCAGCGACCTGTTCCGGTACGGCGGCGGCCGGGTGCTGGCCCTGTCCAGCCCGATGCAGCGCCACCTGCGGAACGTCCTGGCGGCGCGGCAGCACCTGGCGCTCTCCGAGGAGCACTACGAGACCGCGGGGCGCTACCTGCTACAGACCGTGAAGGCACGCCGCTCCTGAGCCCGGGTTACCCCGTCCGCCCGCGAGAGGCGGGCGGCGAAGGCGGCGAGGGCGATCCCCGCCGCCCCCGCGGCCACGGAGCCAGGAGCCTGCCAGGTGAAACAACGATCCGTTCGGGAGATTACTCAGCAGTTGCCGTGCGGCGGGCCTGGACCGACGCGGCGAGGGTTTCCAGGGCCGACTCCGTCATGGAGATGTCCATGCAGGCGTCGGTGACCGACTGGCCGTAGGTCAGCGTCTCCGGCCTGCCCGGCTTCTGGTTGCCTGCCACCAGGAAGGACTCGAGCATCACGCCGACGATGCCGCGCTCGCCCGCGGTGAGCTGCCCGGCGAGGGCGTCGGCGACGGTGAGCTGCTTGGTGTGGTCCTTGCCGCTGTTGCCGTGGCTGGCGTCGACCATGATGCGCCGCGGCAGGTCGTAGGCCGAGATCAGGTCGAGGGCCTTGGTCACGTGCTCGTAGGAGTAGTTGGGGCCGCTGCGGCCGCCGCGCAGGATCACGTGGGTGTCGGGGTTGCCCGCCGTGGTGACCACGGCGGCCGCGCCGACGGTGGTGACGCCGAAGAACGTGTGGCTGGCCGCCGAGGCGCGGAGCGCGTCAACCGCTACCTGGACATCGCCGTCCGTGCCGTTCTTGAACCCGATCGGCATCGACAGGCCCGAGGCGAGCTGCCGGTGGACCTGGCTCTCGGTCGTCCGGGCGCCGATCGCGCCCCAGGTGACGGTGTCGGCGATGTACTGCGGGGTGATCGGGTCGAGCCACTCGCAGCCCACGGGCATGCCCGCGCCCACGATGTCGAGCAGGAGCTGGCGGGCGGTGCGCAGGCCGCGGTGCACGTCGAAGGACTCGTCCATGCCCGGGTCGTTGATCAGGCCCTTCCAGCCGGTGACCGTCCGCGGCTTCTCGAAGTAGACCCGCATCACGATCAGCAGGTCGCCGGCGTACCGGGCCCGCAGCCCGGCTAGGCGGTCGGCGTACTCAAGCGCTGCCTTAGGGTCGTGGACCGAGCAGGGGCCGGTGACGACGAGCAACCGGTCGTCGGTGCCGTCGAGCACCGCACGGACCTCGGTTCTGGTGCGTTCCACGGTCTCCTGCTGCGCTTCGCCAAGCGGAAGCTCCTGCAGCAGGCCTGCCGGTGACAGCAGCGGCTCGTAACCGACGATCCGGGTATCACTGACGCGCGACATCGGGATTTTCTCCTCACGAACGCGCTGTGCCCGGGGCCTTCCGCGAGCCAGCTACGCCCTTTGATGTGGACGAAGCTGTTGCCCCGCCCTCGGCTGGCTCCGGGTGACTATTAGCGCGCAGACCTACGCACGGCTCCACCCGGAGCCGTCGTAAAACGCCAATACCACCGTGACACGCCACCGATGATACACGCCCGTGACTGCTGGCGTGGCGGTGGCCTGTCACGAGCACCCACCATCGCCGCGCGAGAAGCCGGTATTCGCCTCAGAGTCCAGCGAAGTATTCCTCGCCGGCTAGAGCCACTCGTCGAGTTGATCCCAGGAGAGAGCCACCTCGAAGGGGTCGAGCACGTCGACGGCGAGGATGTCCTTCTTCCGGAACGTGACCTGCTCGGTCGCGTACGTACCGTCCGAAATCAGCCGCAGCACCTCGACGGAGTTCACCGGGCCGTTGTCCTGGGCGAGCCGGACAATCCAGTAGTGCTCGATTCCCGCGCGCGCGTACTGCGTCCGCTTGACCAGCGTGTCCACCGCTCTGGAGCCGGGTGAGACGATCTCAATGACGATTCGGGCGTCCGATGCCCGCGGCTTGCCCCGCCACCGTCCTCGCTGGTCGTCTAGACAGCGGAACACCGTGATGTCAGGAGTCCGGAAGTTGAGCGGCACCTCGGTGAGCAGAACGTCCAGTTCATGCCGGACCCGGTGGCAGGTACCTTGGCTCTGATCATGCTTACGCGCCGCCTCGCTGAGTGCCATGAGCAGAGCCTGCTGAACAGCCTGGTGTTTCTCCGACGGAGAATGACACACGATGGCCGTGCCGTCCACTACCTCGATCCTGCGAGCAAGATCTTCCGGCAGCGACTCGTACACCTCCAGAGTCATCTCCGGTGCCTCGGCCGCGGCACGCAGCCATGACCAGTCGGCATCGTTCGGCATCGCCATACGCGCAACGCTAGCAGCACTTAGCCTGGACACCGATTTCCCAATGAGGCACGCAGCACCGCCCAACGGAAATGCGGGGGCGTCTCCGAATCGCGACACCCGGCCACCCCGCGGGCACAGCCCGCACCGGGGGCCCGGGGGTCGCCCCCCGGGAAAAAACTACCGAGGCCCGTGCTCGCGCTTCTTGCGAGCACAGGCCTCGGCCTCGGTAGCCCCGACCGGATTCGAACCGGCGTTACCGCCTTGAGAGGGCGACGTCCTAGGCCACTAGACGACGGGGCCGAGATAGTCGCCGGGGGTTCCGCATCCCCGGCGAAAAACACCATACCGCCTCCGGGCCAGTAGAGCCAAAACGAGCGATATCCCCTGGTAGCGGCCACCCGACATATCAGGCTTCGTCCGCGAGCCGGGCGGCCGCCGCCACCAGGGCGCCGTTTCCCGTCGCGACCGCCCCGTCCGGCAGGACGCCCGTGTCCTCCAGGCCGACCCTGATGTCCTGGCCGTCCGCGAGCGCGGCGCGCAGCACCGGCCACGTGGCCAGGTCGTACCCGTGCCGCACCTGGCGCACCGTGATCCCGAGCCTGGCCAGTTCGGCGGCGATCCCGGCCGCGGTCGCCACGGCCGCGGCGGGCTCCCGGTCCACTGGCTCCATCAGCACCCACAAGATCCGGTCCTTGAAGCTGCTTGCCCCGAGCAACCGGGCGTCCCCGGCGTTCCAGACCCCCGCCTCGATCCCGATGCCGAGGCTGGTCAGGAGATCGGCGAGTTCCTCCGTCCCGGGCTCGTTGAGGTTGATCGAGGCATAGTCCGGCCGGTCAGTCCCGGTCCACCCGGCGACGAGCTCAAGCCGCCGCCGGACGTCCCCGTCCACCGTCCAGATCCCGGTAGTCACCCCGACCGGCAGCCCGGTCGCCGCCCGCACGGCGGCCACGGAGGCAAGCACCTGCCGGGGCTCCAGCGTCTGCGCCCCCGCTTGGTCCCGAGGATGCAGGTGAAACGCCCCGGCCCCGGCGTCGGCGGCGGCCCGCGCCTCGGCGGCGAGTTCATCAGCGGTAAGCGGAACGTGAGCGTGCTCCGCCCGGCTAGTCCCCCCGTTGAGCGCAGCCTGAATCAACGCACGACCCACAAGCCACGAGATACCCACCCCGCCGCCGCGAAACCCACCCGGCGTCTTGGCTCTGCGGCACACAGCGCTAAACCGACTACGGATAGCTATTCAGGTAGCTTAATTTAATAAATCAAATTAATTTTCGGATATATTCATCTGCGGAACCTGGCGCTTTGCGGGACCGGCACGGGTCATGATCGCGGGTCGGGCGCGCCCGGCACCGCGAGGGGCGGGGGTACCCGGCGGGCATTTGCCTCATCCGGGCCTTAAACGCTCCCGGGAACCGGTCACGGGGCAAGATCGCGGGTCATCCACGGCGAATAGCGCCGTGGATGACCCGCGATCCCTGGAAGATACCTCAGGGGGGTATATTGGCATGGCGTTGGC
>DAHWEX010000640.1 GCA_027326205.1 Actinomycetota bacterium | reverse complement strand
CTTCCGCCCGGGCACGCTCGAGCGCTGGGGGCTCGCGCCGGAGCGGCTGTGGGAGATCAACCCCGCCCTGGTCATCACCCGGGTCACCGGCTACGGCCAAACCGGACCGTACGCGCCGCGCGCCGGGTTCGGCTCCATCGGGGAGGCGATGGGCGGCATCCGGTACGTGACCGGCGACGCCGACCGGCCGCCGTCCCGGGCCGGGGTGTCGCTCGGCGACGCGCTCGCCGCGACGTTCGCGTCGCTCGGCACCCTCATCGCGCTGCACGCGCGCCAGCGCACGGGCCGCGGCCAAGTGGTCGACTCCGCCATCTACGAGGCGGTGCTGGCCATGATGGAGTCGCTCATCCCCGAGTGGGCCCTGGCGGGCTACCAGCGCGAGCGGACCGGCTCCGTGCTGCCGAACGTCGCCCCGAGCAACGTCTACCCGACCGGCGACGGCGACCTGATCCTGATCGCGGCCAACCAGGACGGCGTGTTCCGGCGGCTGGCCGGCGTCATGGGGCGCCCGGCCCTGGCCGACGACGAGCGGTACGCGACCCACGGCGCGCGCGGCGCCCACATGGAAGAACTCGACGACCTCATCGCCGCCTGGACCGCCACCCGCGACGCGGCGGAACTGCTGGACGAACTGCACGCGGGCGGGGTGCCCGCGGGCCGCATCTACCGGGCACAGGACATGATGACCGACCCGCACTTCGCGGCCCGCGAGGCCATCGTCCGGGTCGCGCACCCCGACCTCGGCGAGGTGCCGATGCACGGCGTGTTCCCCCGGCTGACCGGCACCCCGGGCCGGGTCAGGCACCCGGGCCCCGGGCTTGGGCAGCACAACGACGAGGTCTACCGGGGCCTGCTCGGCCTCGGCGAGCGCGAGATCGCGGAACTGGCCGCGGCCGGGGTGATTTGACCGCGGCCCCGAACACCTGGGAGGACCGATGACTTACCGGCTCGGCGTCGACGTGGGCGGCACGTTCACCGACGTGCTGCTGATCGACGAGCGGACAGGGCTGACCTACCGCGCCAAGACCCCGTCCACCACCGAGGACCAGTCCGTCGGCGTGCTGCGCGGCATCGAGAAGGTGTGCGGCGAGGCCGGCATCGCGCTCGCCGACATCACCCAGGTGCTGCACGGGACCACGGTCGCCACGAACGCGATCCTCGAGGGCAAGGGCGCCCGGGTCGGCCTCGTCACCACGCGGGGGTTCCGCCAGGTGCTGCAGATCGCCAGGTCGTTCGTGCCCGGCGGGCTGGCCGGGTGGATCATCTGGCCCAAGCCGGAGCCGCTGGCAGCGCTCGAGGACACGGTGGAGGCCACCGAGCGGATCGGCGCCGACGGCAGCGTGGTCATCCCGCTGGACGCCGCCGACATCCGGGCGAAGCTCCGCGCGCTGCGGCAGGCCGACGTCGAGGCGCTGACGATCTCGCTCATCAACTCCTACGCCAACGCCGCCCACGAGCGGCAGATCGCGGCGATCGCGGCGGAAGAGCTCCCCGGCGTCCCCGTGTCGGTGTCGAGCACGGTCCTGCCGGAGATGCGGGAGTACGAGCGGACCATCACCGCGGTCGCCAACAGCTACGTGCACCCGCAGGTCTCCCGCTACATCGCCAGCCTGGCGGCCAAGCTGGAGGACGGCGGCGTCCGCGCCGGGCTGTACATCCTGCGCAGCGACGGCGGCCTGGCCAGCGCCGCGAACGCGGCCGACAGCCCGGTCGCGCTGCTGCTGTCCGGCCCGGCGGGCGGCGTGGCCGGCGCCGCGTGGGCCGCCGAGCAGGTCGGCTACCGCGACTTCCTCACCTTCGACATGGGCGGCACCTCCACCGACGTCGCGCTGGTGCAGGACCTGCAGCCGAGGATCGGCCGCCAGACCACGGTCGGCGACCTCAAGGTGCGGGCCACCTCGGTGGACGTCCGCACGGTGGGCGCGGGCGGCGGCTCGATCGCGCACGTCCCGCCGCTGACCAGGGCGCTGCGCGTCGGCCCGCAGTCGGCCGGCGCGGTCCCCGGCCCGGCCGCCTACCGGACGGGCGGCACCGAGCCGACCGTCACCGACGCCAACGTGCTGCTCGGCTACCTGCCCGCCGAGCTGGCCGGCGGCGAGATCACCCTCGACGCGCAGGCCGCGCGGGACGCGGTCAAGGCCGTCGCCGACGCGATGGAACTGGACAGCGCCGAGGCGGCCGCGGCCGGCATCGTCGACATCGTCAACGAGAACATGCTCGGGGCGCTGCGGCTGGTGTCGGTGCAGCAGGGATTCGACCCGCGCGACTTCGCGCTCGTCGCCTTCGGCGGCGCCGGGCCGCTGCACGCCAACGCCCTGGGCAAGCTGACCGGCGCCTGGCCGGTGATCATCCCGCCGTCGCCCGGCGTGCTGTGCGCCTACGGCGACGCCACCACGATGGTCAGGGACGAGGCCGCCCGCACCTATATCCGGCGGTTCGACGCGCTCAGCGACGCCGAGCTGCTCGGCCTGCTGCACGAGCTCGCCGAGGCCGCCGCAGCCACCGTCGAGGCCCAGGGCGTCCCCCGCAAGGAGCAGTCCGTCTCCTACCACGTGGACCTCCGGTACCACGGCCAGGGATTCGAGATCACGGTCCCCGCCGCCGAGAGCGACTTCGCTGGCGCCGCCGACGGCGCCGGCAGCGGCGCCGGGCTGGCCGCGCTGGCCGCCGCGTTCGACGCCGAGCACAGCCGGCTCTTCTCCTTCCTGCTGGAAGGCAACGAGCACGAGCTGGTCAGCGCCCGGGCCACGGTCAGCGGCCCCCGCCCGAGCGTCGCCGCCGTCCGGCTCCCGGACGGCGGCACCGACCCCGGCCAGGCGCGGACCCGGGTCACCCGGATCTGGGTCGGCGGCGGCCACGTCGACGCCGGCGTCTACGACCGCACCGCGCTGCTCGCCGGCAACGTGGTCGCCGGCCCGGCCGTCATCACCGAGATGGACTCGACGACCCTCGTCCTGCCCGGCCACGCCGCCACGGTCCACCCGAGCGGCAGCCTCCTCATCCGACCCGTGGAAGGCTGAATTCCCATGGCGCAGATCATCCAGCACGCGGCCGGCCACGTCGCCGCCGTTGACGTCGACGTGGTCACCCTGGACATCATCGAGAACGCGCTGCGCAACGCCCGCTACGAGATGGACGAGGTGCTGTTCCGCACCGCGCTTTCCCCGGGCATCCGGGAGCAGCACGACGAGTTCCCGCTGATCGGCGACCCGGAGGGCAAGATGGTGGCCGGCCAGTTCGGCCTGTCCGTGCCCGCCCTGCTCGGCCGCTACGACGGCACGATCGAGGAGGGGGACGTGCTGCTCACCTCGGACCCCTACGCCTGCGACGCGGCGATCAGCCACGCCAACGACTGGCTGGTGGTCATGCCGATCTACCACGGCGGGCGGGTGGTCGGCTGGGCGTCGATGTTCGGCCACATGTCCGACGTGGGCGGCAAGACGCCGTCGTCGATGCCGGCCGACGCGCGGACCATCTTCGAGGAGGGCGTGGTCATCCCGCCGTTCAAGCTCTACCGCAAGGGCGAGCTGAACGCCGAGGCGCTGAAGATCATCCTCAACCAGGTCCGGATGCCGGAGTGGAACCGCGCCGACCTGAACGGGATCGTCGCCGCCTGCCGCACCGCGGGACGGCGGGTGCAGGAACTGTGCGACCGCTTCGGCGTGGAGACCTACCTGTCCGCGCTCAACGCCCTGCTTGACCGGAACTACCGGGCGATGAAGACGCTGCTCACCACGATCTTCGCCGACGGCGAGACGATCTCGTTCACCGACTACATCTGCGACGACGGCGTCGGCTACGGGCCGTATGAGCTGAAGCTGTCGCTGACCAGGGCCGGCGACAAGGTCGTGCTCGACTTCACCGGCAGCTCGCCGCAGGCCCGGGGGCCGGTGAACTACTACATCAACGAGAACCTGGTCCGGATGTTCTTCGGGATCTACATGATCACCGTCGCCGACCCGCAGATCCTGTGGAACGACGGCTACTACCCGCTCATCGACGTGATCATCCCCGACGAGAGCTACTGGAAGCCCAAGTACCCGGCCGCGCTCAACGCGCGCAACCACGGCATCGGGCGGGTCTTCGACCTGTTCGGCGGCCTGCTCGGGCAGAAGAACCCGGACCTGCTCAACGCGGCGGGCTTCTCCTCCTCGCCGCACTTCATGTACTCGGGGAACTACACGAGCCCGGACCGCAAGGGCGAGTGGTTCCAGCTCTACTCGATCGGCTTCGGCGGCATCCCCGGCCGGCCGATCGGCGACGGGCCGGACGGCCACTCGCTGTGGCCGTCGTTCGTGAACATCCCGTGCGAGTACCTGGAGTCGTACTACCCGATGCGCATCGAGCGGTGGGAGACCGTCGCCGACACCGGCGGCGCGGGCCTGCACCGGGGCGGTAACGGGGTCGACGTGGCCTACCGGTTCCTCGAGCCCGGGACCATCGCGATCCACGACGACCGGTGGCTCACCTACCCCTGGGGCGTGAACGGCGGCGAGCCGGGCGCGCGCGGCCGCAAGTGGCTCGAACGGGCCGACGGAACCGTCGAGGTGCTGCCGAGCAAGATCCACGACGTGCCGGTGCGCCCCGGTGACCTGCTGCACTTCGTCACCTGGGGCGGGGGCGGCTGGGGCGACCCGCTGGCCCGCGACCCCGGGCTCGTCGCCCTGGAGGTGCGGCGCGGCCTGGTCAGCGCCGACGGCGCCCGCCGTTACGGCGTGGTGCTGACCGAAGCCGGCGAGGCGGACGCGGCGGCCACCGCGCGGCTGCGCGCGGAGCTGTCCGCCGCCCGCCCGGCCGCGCTGCCGCTGTTCAACATGGGGCCGCCGCTGCCGGAGATCCTGCGCCGCTGCCTCGACGAGACCGGCCTGCCCGCGCCGCGGGCCCCCGTCGCGTCATGAGCGAGGCCGGCGGCCCGTCCCGTGACGCGCTCGCGGCGAACTACGCCCAGGCCGGGTTCGGGCAGCGCCTGGCCTGGGGGACCCGCCCCGCGCTCGTCCTCGTCGACCTGATCCGCGCCTACTTCCAGCCGGGCGCCGAGTTCTACCTGGGCTCGGACGCCTGCCTGGCCGCTTCGGCCCGGCTGCTCGCCGCGGCCAGGGACGCGGGCATCCCCGTGCTGTACACCAGGGTGGAATACGACCGGGACGCGGTCACCGGCGGGCTGTTCGTCCGCAAGGTCCCGGCGCTGCGCCGGCTGGTGGCGGGCAGCCCGCTGGGGGAGATCATGCCCGAGATCGCGCCGGGCGCGGACGAGATCGTGATCGTGAAGCAGTACGCGAGCGCCTTCTTCGGCACCAGCCTCGCCGCGACGCTCAACGCGCTCGGCGTGGACACGGTCATCGTGGCCGGCGTGAGCACCAGCGGGTGCGTCCGCGCGACCGCCGTCGACGCCCTCCAGTCGGGGTTCGTCCCGCTGGTGGTCCGCCAGGCGGTCGGAGACCGTGACCCGGGCCCGCACGAGGCCTCCCTGTTCGACCTGCAGGCGAAGTACGCCGAGGTGGCCGACGAGCGCGAGGTGCTGTCCTGGCTGGCGGGAAACCGCCCGCCCGGCTGAGCGTGGCAACTGTCCGGGGGGCGGGAACCCCGGGACCGTTCGGAAGAATTCAAATGCCTTTTCCGAACGGGTCCCTGGTTCCCGTCACCCGTCCTATTGCACGCTGGCGGCGGGCCGGCCCGGGCGAAGCGGGAGTGGCGCGCGATGATTGCCCGCGCTCGTCAACTCCGGGCCCGCCGGGCCGCTGAAGCTCAGCGATTACTCTGCGGCGTTCGTTGGCTGACTCTGTGAATGATGTGGCTAATGATTTGCCTCGGTGTTCGCGCCGCCACATGTTGCCTGTTCGGGACCGGGTGCGGCCGCCGTGACCGCACCCGGCCGGCCCGCGGACCGTCATCGCCTCCGGTTACCGGATGGGTACCTTCCGTTACGTTCCACGGGTTGGCCGCCGCCCATTGTTACCGGGAAATTTCTTGAAAAAAGTCGGTCCCGCCGCGAACCTAACGCCCCCGATCTTCGTCCCTTATTGGAGAGAGATCGCGCTTCACCTACTATGTGAGCGCGCTGCTGTTTGGCTTTGCGGACGTGGTGGTGAACGGGGGCGAGTACACCGATGGATCGGGTCCTGGCCGGGCGCTACGAGCTCGAGGTCCCGCTAGGACGGGGCGGGTCCGGTGAGGTTTGGCGGGGCAGCGACCTGGCCACGCAGCGGCCGGTCGCCGTCAAACTGGTAGAGCTTTCGCAGGTCGACGACCCCGGCCTGCTGGCCGAGACGATCAGCCGGTTCCGGCGTGAGGCCCTCGTCGTCTCCGGCCTCAGGCACCCGAACATCGTGACCGCGGTCGACGCCGGCCGCATCGGCAACCAGCTCTTCATGGTGATGGAACTGGCGCCGGGCATCTCGCTGGCCGCCATGATGGACGAGCGCGGTGCGCGCGGCATGGGGCTGTTCCCCGTCTCCAGCGTGCTGCGCATCGCCGACCAGGTGTGCGGCGGCCTCGCGGCCGCGCACGCGGCGGGCATCGTGCACCGGGACATCAAGCCGAGCAACCTGATGGTGACCCCGTCGCTCGGCATCAAGATCATCGACTTCGGCGTCGCCCGGCTGCTCACCGACAACACGCCGCGGCTGACGATGCCCGCGCAGACGGTCGGCACGGTCGCGTACATGTCGCCCGAGCAGGCCCAGGGCCTCGACGTAGACGGCCGCGCGGACCTATACTCGCTCGGCTGCCTGCTATACCAGCTGCTGTGCGGGCGCCTGCCGTTCTTCTCCAGCCTGCCGAGCGCGCTGCTGATGATGCACGTGATGGACCGGGCGGTCCCGCTCGCCAACATCCGGCCGGACCTGCCGCCCGAGGTCTGCCAGCTGGTCAGCGACCTGCTGGAGAAGGAGCGGGACGCACGGCCCGCCAGCGCCGAGCAGGTGGTCGCCCGGATCGCGGAAGCCCAGCGGAAGTTCGGCGACGAGGTGCCCGAGTTCGAGGCGGACCGCCAGACGATCCGGGCCGGCGACCAGCGGGGCGCCGGCGGCGGGTTCGACGACTTCACGCCGGACGCGGGGCGGCCGCCCGTCCTCGCCCCGGAGCGGGTGACGCAGTTCTCCTACGCGCAGACCATGGCCGTGGGACCGTGGACGCCCGCGGGCGGCCAGCCGTTCCGGCCGTCGGCGCCGTTCCAGGCGGCGGCCGTGCCGCCCCAGCCCCGCCCGATCCGGTCGGTGCCGCAGGCGATCGCCACGACCGGTCCGGGAACCGGCGGCGGGCCGGCCGCCCCGCCGTGGCCCGTGCCGCCGCCGCGCCGCCACCGCACCCGCTGGGCCGGCGTGATCGGCACCCTCGTCACCGCGGCGATCGTGGCGGGCGCGGGCGCCTACTACTGGATCAACACCCACCAGGTGCTGAAGATCTCCCATGTCTCCGTCACGCCCGCGAACCCCGCCGTGGGCTGCACCGGCACGGAGAACCTCGTCGGCACGATCAGCACCAACGGCCACAGCGGCCCCATCGACTACCAGTGGGTGCTCAACGGGAAGAGCCGCGGCGTGGTGCAGGCCACCGCGGGCACCGCCAGCACGGTCCTGGTCACCCTGGCGTGGAACTTCACCGGCCACGGGACCGGGGACAACGTCGCCGAGCTGGTCATCGTTTCCCCGCAGTCAGCCGCCGCCCGCATCACCTTCCCCTATTCCTGTCCTGCTAAGTGACCCGGGCATCCCAGGCATGAGGATCAGCAGTTGCGTTCCGCTCGCCGGCCAGGGAGTGATCGCCCGGTACGGCGCGCTCGTCGCGGTGACCGACGGCCACGGCCCCGACCCGCTGCTCGGCGCCATCGCCGAGACCGCCGGGGAGAACGGCGACGGCGGCGCGCTCGTTATCAAGGCGGCGCGGGCGGCGCTCAGCTCGCACCGGCAGGCCGCCTGGGCGTGCGCGGGCACCACGGCCGACGGCGGCCTGGCGTTGCTCGTCCACGGTCAGGCGGCGGCCACGCTCCGGGTAGACGGCGGACCCGAGTTCACGCTCTCGGTCAGCGACTCGCGGCTGCCGGTCAGCCGGATCTTCACCGGGGCGACCATCACCGTGATCCTGGTCATCGGCGGCGCCGAACCGCCCGACGAGCGGTTCTGGCTCGGCGACGGGGTGCTGCGCGGCGGCGGCCTCGCGCTCACGGCCTCGGCGGGGGCGCGCCCGCAGGCGCCGGAGCCGTGGCCGCCGGAGGCCGGGCCGCGTGCGGACGCCTCCCGGGCGGATCCGCAGCCCTGGGCCGACGGCCCGCGGGCGGACGCGCCCCGGACGGATCCTCCGCGCCAGGACTCTCCGCGCCAGGACGCCCCCCGGGCGAACGCGCCCCGGGCGGAGATCCAGCAGACCGCCGTGGACGTCCCGGTCCTCGGCGGCGGCGGCGCCAGCGGCGGGAGCGAGCGCGAGCAGGCCGCCGGCCGGGACGGCGGGCGCTCACCGACGCTGGACGCGCACGGCCTCGGCAGCCCGGATGCCGCGGAACCCGGGCCGGCCGGCCCTGAATCGGTCCTCGTGGAAGGAGTGCTCTGTGCCAACGGTCATTTCAACGACCCGGAGGCATGGTCGTGCCGGGACTGCGGGCTCGGCCTGGACCAGTCGCCGCGGCGCTTCGACCGGCGGCCGAGGCCTTCGCTCGGGGAACTGGTCATCGACGACGGGACGAGGTTTCCGCTCGACGGCGACTACGTTCTCGGCCGGGAACCGGCACTTGACGGCGATGTTCTGGCGGGACGAGCGCGGCCTTTGCGGATCAATGATCCGAATGGGACCGTATCACGACTTCATCTGAAGATATCCTTGGTTGGCTGGCAAGTTGAGATCAGCGATCTCGGGTCGGCAAACGGGTCAGTTCTTCAAACGCCGGGCGAGGAACGTACGCTAACTCCTTTCGAGCCGGCCGCAATCGAGCCAGGCGCGCGGATCAGCGTCGGGCACCGGAGCATGCAGTATGTGGCTTACCAAGGAGCTTGACCATGACTAGCACGTGGACGGTCCCCAGCTACGGAGATGACTGGGCAGTCCAGGGCTACACCGAGCAGCGGATCATCGGTCGCGGTGCCTCGGGAAAGGTTGTCCAGGCGGTCTATGACCCGACCGGCCAGCAGGTGGCGATCAAGTACCTGAGCAGCGCGCTCGTCGGCGACCCCGCCTTCATGTGGGAGTTCCGCTCCGAAGCGCAGATGCTGCGCGAGCTCGGCGTCCCCCAGGTCGTCCAGGTCTACGACTACATCGAGCAGCCCGGTGCGGGCGCCGCGATCGTGATGGAACTGGTCCAGGGCGTCTCCCTGCACGAGATGATCGAGCGCCGCGGGCCGATGTCGCCCGAGGCCGCGCTCACCGTGCTGAAGGGCTCCCTGCTCGGGCTCGCCGCCGCGCACACGCTCGGCATCGTGCACCGGGACTACAAGCCCGAGAACGTGCTGGTCGACCCGGCGGGCAACAGCAAGCTCGCCGACTTCGGCGTGGCGGTCCGGTGGGGCAAGCAGGCGCCCAGCGCGGGCACGCCGCTCTACATGGCGCCCGAGCAGTGGCACGGGGCCCCGGCCAGCCCGGCGACCGACGTGTACGCCGCGACCGCCGTCTTCTACGAGTGCCTCACCGGCAGGACCCCGTTCTCCGGCAAGCTCCTGGAACTGCAGGAGCAGCACGTCACGGCGCCGGTTCCGCTCGACCGGATCGACCCGCCGCTGCAGGGCCTCATCGTCCGCGGCATGGCCAAGAACCCGGCCGCCCGGCCGCCGAGCGCGATCGCGTTCGTGGCCGAACTGGAAGCGCTGGCGGCCGCCGCCTACGGGCGCGACTGGGAGGAACGCGGCCGCAGCCAGCTCGCGGAGCGCGCCGCGGCCCTGCTGCTGCTGCTCCGCCAGGCCAAGCCCAGCGCCTCTGGCCGCTCGTACGCGTCGACCTGGGCGGGCGGCGCGGGCAAGGGCCGCCTCATCACGCTCGCCACGCTCGCCGCCGTGCTCGTCCTCGCCATCGGGGCGGTGGCCGCCGCGATCACGCTGAAGGGCAACGGCAGCGCGACGAGCCTGGCCGGCGACTCGTCGGCGGCCAACGCGAGCTACTTCGGCGCCACGGCCAGCGTGACGCCGCCCTTTCAGACGTCCACCTGCAAGACGCCGACCGCGTTCGCCTTCGCCGGGACCCTCTCCGGCTACGCGCCGGGGACGACCATGAAGTACCAGTGGGTCTACTCGTCAGGCAGCCCCGGCCCGGTCACCACGGCGACCTTCAAGACGCCGGGGAACATGACGGTGACCGGCGAGACGCTCAAGCTGAGCAAGTCGGCCAAGGGCTGGGGCGAGATCAAGATGATCACCCCGGCGTCGAAGGTCCTGAGTAAGGCCAGCTACCAGCTCGCGTGCGGGGCCGACAACGGGCAGGTCGTCCCGAACTCCTGGATCCCGTACGCGCCGCGCGGCGGTAGCTGCCCGGCGACCTTCACCGCGGCCGGCAACATCTGGGACGCCGTGCCAGGAAAGGTCACCTACTACTGGCTGCTGTCCGACGGCACGAGGACCGCACCCCAGACGCTGACCTTCACCAAGAAGGCCAGCACGCTGCCCGTGGCCGCGGACCCGATCTCGCTGAGCGCGTCTGGCTCGGGCTCCGCCGTCCTCGTCGTGACCAGCCCGCAGGTGATCTCCACCAAGCCGGCTGCCTACACGGTGTCGTGCACGGCCGCGGCCCCGGCCGCGCGGCCGACGGCTTCCGCGTCCGCCAGGGCGTCCGCGAAGGCGTCGCCTTCGGCGCCGGCGTCGCATTCCGCGGCCCCGTCGGCGTCGGCCTCCGCGTCGCATTCGGTGTCTCCGCCGGTGACTACGCCGGTGACTACGCCGGTGACTACGCCGGCGTCCGCGTCCGCTTCTGCGTCGGCGTCGCATTCGGTGTCTCCGCCGGTGACTACGCCGGTGACTACGCCGGCGTCCGCGTCCGCTTCTGCGTCGGCGTCG
>DAHWEX010000636.1 GCA_027326205.1 Actinomycetota bacterium | reverse complement strand
TGCGCCTGGCCCGGCGGCTGCGACCGCCCCGCCAGCGCCTGCGACGTGCACCACATCCGCCACCAAGGCGACGGCGGCGAGACCTCTGTCACTAATTGCGGCCTTTTCTGCGGTTTCCACCATGATGTCTGCATCCACCGCTGGAACTGGCGCGTCGCCCTCCACCCCGACGGCACCTGGACCGCCACCAGCCCAGACGGCAGGCAGGTCCTGCACAGCCACGCCCCGCCGGCCGGGCGCGCCGCCTAGCCGTGATTCCACGGGCAGCGTGACCACCCGAGCCTTCCCGGGAGCGTCACAGCCGGGGGCAACCTCAAGGTCGGCCCAGGGAGTCTCAAGCGGGAAAGGTGCGGCTACGGGGCGGCTACGGGGCGGTAGCCGAGGTCCAGTTCGCTGAACAGGAAGGCGTACTCGTCGGTTGTCTCGTCGATGACCTGGTCCAGGGAGCCGCCCAGGTGGCCGGTGGTCTTCATGAGCAGCAGGACCGGCTGGTCTGATGACGTGGCCGCCTGGAGGCGGGCCGCCATCTTCTTGGCGTGCCAGGCGTCGACCCGGGTGTCGTTCTCTCCGGCGGTTAGCAGCACCGCCGGGTAGGCCGCCCCGTCGGTGACGTTGTGGTAGGGCGAGTAGGCGAGCAGCGCCGCGCACTGTTCCGGGTCCTCGACGGTGCCGAACTCGGCCGTGTTGAACCTGCCGTTGGTGGTGGTCTCGGCGCGCAGGGAGTCCATGACCGGCACTTGCGCGATGACGGCGCGGGCGATGCCGGGCCGCTGGGTGAGGACGGCGCCCATCAGCAGGCCGCCGTTGGAACCGCCCCTGATCGCCAGTCGCTCGCGACTGGTGATCCGGGCGCTGTGCAGGTGATCAGCGCACGCGAGGAAGTCGTCGTAGCAGTTCTGCTTGGCGGCAAGCCGGCCGGCCTGGTGCCAGGCGTCGCCGTACTCACCGCCGCCGCGGATGTTCGCCACGGCGTAGACGCCGCCCTGCTCCAGCCACAGCAGCAACTCGGGATCGAACCTCGGCACCAGCGAGATCGCGTACCCGCCGTACGCGGTCAGCAGCGCCGGCGCGCTCCCGTCCCGGGGGGTGCCCGGTGCGGCGATCACGGTGAGCGGGACCCGCGTGCCGTCCTTCGAGGTCGCGAACTCGCGGGTCACCTGGTAGCCGGACAGGTCGACGGGGGTGGTCGTCCGCAGCGCGGTCGGACGGGGTGCCGCGCCGTCGGCCGCCACCCACCAGGTCGCCGGCTCGGTGTAGGACTCCCGCGACCACGCGACCCGGTCCGGCCCCAGCACCGACAGGCGGGCGGAGTACGAGGAAACCGAGCTCATCGGCGGGACCGGCACGGCGGGCAGGGGGTTGCCGCTGGTGTCGAACGCGCGCACCCGTTGCGGGCCGCCGTCCATGAGCACGACCCAGACGGTGCCGCGGGTCACCGCGAGGTCGGCGATGGTCAGGTCGCTGGCGGGCACGATCTCCCGGGCATCGGCGACCGTGGCGCCCCCGGTCAGCGGGAGGCGGAGCACCTTGCCGTTGGGTGCGTCCCGGCGGGAGACCAGGTACAGCGCGTCCGGGCCGAACATGGCGTCCACGCACCTGTCGGGGATGTCGGCGAGCCGCCACCACGAGTCGCCGTCCCCCTGGCCGCGCAGGAAGATCTGCCATTCGCCGCCGTCCCCCCGCTGCACCCGGTCCAGCACCCAGCGGCCGTCGGGGGAGGTGGACAGGAAGTGCTCCGCGATCTGCTCGTCGGCGAAGCCGCCGGCCAGGTCAACGTAATCCGGCGCGCCGCCGAGCTCGCGGAACCACACCTGCTGCCGGAAGCCCGCGGGGTCGGCGCACAGGGTGTACCAGAGCCCCGAGCCGTCGTGCCGCCAGGCCGCCGAACCGCCGCCCATCACGTTCACGTGCGGGATCGGCTCGCCGATGGCCTTACCGCTCACGGTGTCGTAGACATACAGGGACCCGTCCTCGGTGCCGTGCTCCGAGAGCGAGACCGCCACCCGCGAGCCGTCAGGAGACGGCACGAAGAAGTCGATGCTGGTCTCACCGGACGGGTCGACGGCCACCGGATCCAGGACGACACGCTCGGTCGCCAGGTCGTCAAGGTCGGTCAGGGCGACCAGGAACGGCCGCTGCCGCGGCGACTGCTCCTTCAGCGCGAAGAAGGTGCTACCGCCGGACACGGGGCGGCCGTACCTCGTCCGGTCCGCCCGCAGCAACCGCGCGACCCGGGTCCGCAGCGCGTCTCGCCAGGCAATCCCGTCGAAGTAGTCGCGGGTGCGCTGCCGCTGGGACCTCGTCCAGGCGATCGTCTCCGCCGAGGAAGCGTTCTCCAGCCACCGGTAGTCCTCGGTGACCTCGACGCCGTGGTAGGTGTCCGTCACCGGAACCCGCGCGGCCCGTACCGTGGGAAGCTCGGTCATGCGACCAGTCAACTACCCGGGCGCGCAAACCGCCACCGCCCGCCGGGGCGGCTGCCGACCTACGTGGAAAGGGAATTCATGAGTCATCCCCTGGACGAGCTCGCGTGGCCGGTGCGCACCGAGCGGCTGTTCCTGCGGCGGCCTGTCGACGGCGACCTCGATGCGACCTGGGCATTTCGGCGGCTGCCGGAGGTGTACGAGTGGCTGGGGGCCGCGACCGTGACGTACGAGGCGTACCGCGAACGCTACCTGCGCGAGAAGCGGCTCGCCGACCTGATCATCATCGAGCTCGACGGCCGGGTGATCGGTGACCTGATGCTGAAGATCGAGGACGCCTGGGCGCAGGAGGAGGTCGCCGAGCAGGGGAAGGGCGTCCACGGCGAGCTCGGCTGGACCCTCGACCCCGCCTCCGGCGGCCGCGGCTACGCGACCGAGGCGGTGCGAGCGCTGATCGGCCTCTCCTTCGGCCCGCTCGGCCTGCGGCGACTGCGCGCCGCCTGCTTCTTCGACAACGAGCCGTCCTGGCGGCTGATGGAACGCGTCGGGATGCGCCGCGAGCAGCACGCGGTCAAGGAATCCCTGCACCGAACGAAGGGGTGGCTCGACGGGCTCCAGTACGCCCTGCTGGCCGAGGAGTGGGACGCGGAAAGGCCAATTCCGCGCCAATAGCCCTGGAATCGCCGGCGCGGCCGGGTGACCATGGTCCGGTAACGCGGTCGCATGACCGTCCGGGTTAAGTTCACTGGCCGATACGCGACGGGAGCTCTCTCATGCATGCTCAAGGCGAGCCGACGGAAACCGAGTCGATGGAAACCAGGGCGGTCCACGGCGGCGAACGGCGGCCGGGGCCGGAAGGCTCGGTGGTCTACCCGATCTACCAGGGAACCGTGTACTCGGTCGAGCCGGGAACCGACTACCACGACATGCAGTACATCCGGCTGAACTCCACGCCGTCGCAGCGCTACCTGCACGACAAGCTGGCCGCCCTGGAGGGCGCGGAGGCGGCGGTCGCGACCGCGTCGGGCATGGCCGCGATAACGACCACCCTGCTGAGCGTGCTGCGCGCTGGGGACCACGTGCTGGCCAGTGACTGCCTCTACGGCGGCACCCACGACTTCCTCACCCACCACGCCGGGGATCTCGGCTTGTCGTACAGCTTCGTCGACGTGAACCGCCCCGAGACCTGGGCTGCCGCGCGCACCCCGCGGACCCGGGTGTTCCTGGTCGAGACGATCACCAACCCGCTGATGCGGGTCGGGCGGCTGCGCGAGATCGCGGACTTCGCCCGCGGCGCGGGCCTGATCTCGGTGATCGACAACACGTTCGCGACCCCGGTGAACTTCCGGCCGCTGCTGGCCGGGTTCGACCTGTGCCTGCACAGCGCCACCAAGTACCTGGGCGGGCATTCCGACCTGGTGGCGGGGGCCGTCATGGGCAGCGCGGAACTGATCGGCCAGGTGCGTAAAACGCTCAACCACTTCGGTGGCAGCCTGGACCCGCACACCGGCTTCCTGCTCGCCCGGGGCATCAAGACGCTCGCCCTGCGGGTTCGCGCCCAGAACGGCAACGCCGCCGCGCTGGCCGGCTTCCTCGCCGACCACCCGCAGGTCGCCGCCGTCAACTACCCCGGACTGGCTTCCCATCCGGACCACGAGCACGCCGCGGAGCTGCTGTCCGGGTTCGGCGGCATGCTGAGCCTGCGGCTGCGCGGCGGCGAAGCGGCCGCGCAGGCTCTCCTGGACGCGGTCCGGCTGCCGTACGTGGCGCCGAGCCTGGGCGGGGTGGAAACGCTGATCACCCGGCCGACCGCCACCTCCCACGCCGGGATGAGCGCCGAGGACCGGGAGCGGCTCGGCATCACCGCCGACCTGATCCGGGTCAGCTGCGGCATCGAGGGAACCGAGGACCTGGTCGCCGACTTCGACCAGGCCCTGGCCAAGACCCAGGCCTGAGCGGGGCCGGCCGAGACCGACTGAGGAGCCCGGATCGCGCGGATGCTGGAGCAGGAGACCGCTTCCGGTGGCCTGGTGACCACGTCCCTGCATCCCGGGCACATCGTCGGCCCCGGCTGGCACCCGGTCGGTCCGCTGGGCAACCTTGACCCCGCGGTCTGGTTCACGCTGTCGGCCGGGGAGCCGCTGCGGATCCCTGGCCTCGGGGCCGAGCTGATGCATCACGTGCACGCCGACGATGTGGCGCAGGCCTTCGAGCGGGCGATCCAGCACCCGGCCGCGGCGGCCGGCGAGGACTTCAACGTCGTCGCCCCCACGGCGCTCAGCGTCCGGGGCTACGCCCACGCGGCGGCCGGCTGGTTCGGGCAGAGCGCGGCCCTGGAGTCGGTGTCCTGGGAAGAGTTTCGCCAGTCCACGACACCGGAGCACGCCGAGACGAGCTGGGAGCACCTGTTCCGCAGCCACTGCGCCAGTATCGAGAAAGCCAGGACGCTGCTCGGCTACGCCCCGCGCTACGAGCCGGACGCCGCCGTCCTCGAGTCAGTCCGCTGGCTGATCAAGCACGACGAGCTGCGGGTGGCCCGTCCCCTCAGTGCCTGAACGTCAGTGCCTGACCGACAGTGTGCGGAGCGGCTACGCGTGGTCCGGGATCGGCTCGCCGTTGACCGTGTCCATGTAGTCGAGCACCGCCGTGAAGGTACCGGGGGCGTACCAGGCCAGCCAGGTCATCGCCTCCGCGAGGTCCTGACGGGAGCGGCCGCGCAAGCGATCGGCGCCGGGGACCTCGGGGAGGAGGTCCCCGGCGGGGGCGGACTGCGTCATGCTTGTCCTCATGATCTTCTCCGGTCTGTGCGGGGAGGGTCCCAGGGCCGTCGGTGGTGTGTCCGCACCCCGGCGGCCCGCCCAGTTCGGGAGCGGAACTGGTTGATGACGTTAAGCTACCCGGATGGGTGTGCGATTGAAACGGCGACACGCGGACGTGGTTAGAAAAATTTGGCGATTGGCGAGCTCGGGGAGATCCCGTGCGCGGTGCTGGCAGCGGCGGACCTAAGCGGGGATCGTCCAGGCACGCTCGGGGGTGACGCGGATGGCCGTGTTGTAGGAGTCGTACCACTCCTGGGTGTAGCCCATGGCCGTGATGGCGCCCAGGTACTTGTCCAGCAGGCCCGGGACCGCCGAGGGCGGGGGCGCTTCGCTGAGGATTTCGGCGCGGCCGGAGATGACCACGACGTCGCCGCCGCCCGGCGCGCAGTTGAAGTGCAGGGAGACCTGGTCGTTGGCGGCGATGTGCTTGAGCTTCGCGGCGGCCGGCAGAGAGTAGATGACGGCGGCGGTTCCGTCCCAGAGGAACCAGACGGGGCGCGGCGCGGGGCGGCCGGACGGCGTGACGGTGGTGAGCCATACGATCTCGTCGTCGCGGAGGTGCTTCGCGATCTGCTCGGTGAGCTCGAATGCCATGACACCGAGCTTAGACGGCCCCGCTGGTGCAGAATGGGAGGGTGATCGGGGCGGACAGGCGGCCAGGGATTATCGCTAGGACGCTGGGGTCGATGCTCAAGACGGTCCGGGAGATTGCCGAGCTGTCTTACGACGAGGCCGCGGCGCGGCTCGGCTGTGAGGCCGACTGGCTGGTCCGGGTAGAGACCGGATTCGTGGTGGCGGGGCCGGAGGAGGTCGAGCGCATCCTCACGGAGTACGGCGCGCGCGAGGCCCGGGTGGCCGACCAGATCATCGACATGGCCCGGCGGGCGGCCGACCCGCCGCCGTGGCTTGCCCCGCACACGGCCACGATGACCGCGGTCACCCGGGACATCCTCCTGGTCGAGGCCGAGGCCACGCTCGCCCAGGTCCACGGCTTCCGGCTCATCCCGCACCTGGTGCAGGCGGAGGGGTACTTCCGCGAACTCGCGCCGAGCCTCTACCCCGACTGCGACGTCGACCAGGAATGGGACCTGCTCTCGCACCGGCAGGCGCACCAGCCCGCCGGGGTGACCCGACTGCTGGAGGTGATCATCGACGAGACCGTCTTCATCCTCCGGATGAAGCGCCCGCAGACCATGCGGGAGCAGATCCGCCACCTGCTCGCGCTCGGCGACAGCGAGCACGCCACCGTCCGGGTCATCCCCGGGGACGCCCCGCTCTGGGAGACCCGGGTCCACAACTTCGACGTGCTGTCCTTCGCGGGCACCGAGGACCGGATCGGGGTCAGCTACACGATCCTCGGCCCCCAGTTCGCCTCCGGCGAGATCCACGACGAATGGGTCCACATCGAGAACATCGCCGCCGACCCCGTCCGGACCCGGGTCATACTCGAACGCCACCTGGACGCGCTCAGCTAGGCGACGCCGGCCGCGCCGACCGCGCCGGCCCGGCGCAAAGCGGCAGGCTAGTGATTTGTTAGTGAGTAGTAACATGCCTTCGTGACGGTCGGGTCAGCGCACGAAGCGCGCAAGGCGAAGAAGATGACGGCGGACGAGCGCCGGGCGCAGATCCTGTCGATCGCGGCCGAAGAGTTCGCCGTCGGCGGCCTGCACGGCGCCTCCACCGAAACGATCGCCCGGCGGGCCGGGATCACCCAGGCCTACGTGTTCCGCCTGTTCGGGTCGAAGCGGAACCTGTTCATCCAGGTGGTACAGGCGGCCTTCGACCGGTTCACCGACGGCATGCGGGCCGCGGCGGGGGCGGCCGACGGCCTCGGCGCGCTGTCGGCGATGGGGCGCATGTACGACGCGACGCTCGCCGACCGCACCGCGCTGCTCCTGCAGTTGCAGGGCTTCGCCGCCGCGAGCGACCCGGAGGTGCGGCAGGCGGTCCGCGCGAGCTTCGCGCGCATGTGGCAGACGGTGGCCGGCGTCACCGGGCTCGACCCGGTGACCGTGAAGTCCTTCCTCGCGTTCGGCATGCTGCTCAACAACGCCGCCGCGCTTGAACTGGGCGAGGTAGACGAGCCCTGGGCGCACGGCGTGCGCACCCGCATCCAGCCGGGCCTGTTCACCCACGTCACCAGCGCGACCAACCGGTAACCGCCGGCGCCCGGGGAGAAACGGACCGCTTCACCGGGCCCGTCTACACAGTGCCCGTCTACACAGGGCCCGTCTACACAGGGCCCGTCGTCGCGGTCGCGAAGACGCTCCGGATCGTCGTGTCGTCCGGCCCGCGCCATGGGGCGGTCACGTAACCGCCCCCGTTCTGCTCCAGGCCGGCGTCTTCGGCCAGGACCCGGGAGATGGCCACCGACAGTTTCGCGGCAGCGCTCACCTGAATGCGGAGCAACGTACCGTTCGGACTATCTGAGGCAGTGAACCCCGCCGGCGTCAGCGAAGCGGGTGCGGCGGCGCGCACCCGCACGGTGGGGTCGGGGGTGTCGGACTGGCTCTGCGCCTGCGCCGCCGCGCTGCCCTGGATGAGCGCGACCAACTGGTGCACCAGGACCGGGTCCCGGGTTCCGTCGTAGACCCAGCGCTGGCCGAGTACCCCGTGCTCGGTCGTGCCGACCAGCGCGTCGTCCGCCCCGGCGAGCGGGCTGGCCCGGTAGGTGAGCGGCACGTGATAGGTCACCGGACGCTCCCCCGCCTGGTCGGTGGCCACCATGAACTCGATCCCGACCTCGCCCCGCGGGTCGTCGAGGCGGAAGCCGCCCGCCTTCACCGGGTCGGCCGTTCCCGCGGTTCCCAGGTACCAGGGTCGCGTCGGCAGCCAGGCGCTGAGCAGTTCCATCTTGGTCGGCGTGAGCGTCGTCCGGTGAATGATTGACATGCCGCCAGCCTTTCATCGACCGTCGCGATCCGCACGGTGTTAACGGCGCGCCCCCCGGAGCCGCTACCGCCACAGGGTCCTGATCTGGGTGGTGAGCGCGAACGGGTCGTCGCCGCGCTGGGCGGCGAGCAGGCCGACGCCCTCGGGGGAGGCGGCGTACAGCATCTCGCCGGGGCTCACCCGCGAATTCCACGATCGCCCGAACGCCGATGCCAGCCGCTTGTTGGCCCCCAGCACCGCCGGGACCGCGTGGTACACCACGGTCGCCTCGACCGGCCTGCCGCAGGCGCGGCGCCAGGCCAGCCGCCGGGCCTCGCGGCGGGTGGCCGGGCGCGGCAGGAACAGCCGCGGCACCAGGTAGCGGGGCTGCGCCAGCGGCGAGAGCACCTCCTCGAGCGCGGCCGCGAACGTCGCCGACTCCGCCGCGGATACGTCGCCGAGCCGGGCCCGGTAGCCGCCGTCCGGCTGCGGTTCGAGCCGGACGGCGTCCGCGCCGCGACTGGTGAGCCCCGCCTCCCGCAGCGCGTCCGCCGTGGCCATCGCCATGTCCTCCAGGCTGCCCGAGGACCGGGCCTCGTCCGCGTGCAGCAGGCGCCGGTACCTGCTCAGCCGCCGGAACAGGCCGCCCCCGGCATCCGCCGCGAGGGCCGGGCCGGCGACCGCGCCCGTGACCGTCGCCGGCAGGTAGTCGCGGGACAGGCCGAGCGAGCGCCCGGCCCGGATGGTCACGGTCGCGACCGGCTCGTCGGCGTACGGCTCGCCGATGTGCCACGACTCCCGCACCGTCGCCCGGTCCGCCGCGCGCAGCAGCATCCGGGTGTTCAGCTCCCCGATGGCGTCCGCCACCGGCGGCCCGAACGGTGACAGGTCCGGGTCAACGTGGGCCACCCCGGAGATGATGTCGCCCGCCGCCGACAGCGCGAAGTACCGGTCGTGCTTGCGGACGAAGCGGGCGTAGTCCGCGTTTCCCTTCGGGTGGCCGGCGGCGAGGCAGACCACCGCCCAGTTGTCGGCGACCTTGTCCAGCCAGCCCGCGTCCAGCCGCAGCGCCCGCCCCCGCGCCTGCACCACGGACGTCGGCGTGGTCGCGGCGGTGAGGTCGACCACCACGTTGACCGCCGGAGCGTCCCAGCCCTCGCCGAGCAGCGCCCTGGTGCCGATCAGGCAGCGGCACTCCCCTTGCGCGAAGAACCGGGTGACCAGCGGGACGTACCGGCGCGGGGCCCAGCCCGGGCCGCCGCTCACCGCCGCCACCCCCTCTCCGAGGGGAGTGACCGTCGCCTCGGGACCTATCCATTCAGCCAAACGGTCCGCTGCTTCACGCCCTCCGGCCACTATCTGCCCGGTCATGAGGACGGGGTCGAGGGTCGCCGCCGCCGGGTCCGCGAGCAGCGTCCGCAGGGCGAGCATCGCACCGCCGGCGCCTTCGTCAAGGACCCCGGTCAGCTCCGCCGGGACGGCGGCGCCGGCCTCGGCGAAGTCGGTGAGCACGAGCGCGCGGAGCCGGCTGCTCAGTTCGGCCGCCTCGGCCCGCAGGATCTCCGCGGCCGCCAGCGCCTTGCCCGCCGAGCGGGCCAGCACCCGGTCCACCGGGGATTCCGCGACCCGGGGCCCGGTGCGGGTCAGCCGGTAGCCGATCGACGGCAGCGCCCGCCTGATCGCCTCGTAGGCGGCCCCGTCCCGGGGGTCGGCGCTCGGCCCGAGGCAGTGCCTGGCGTAGTCGCCGATCAGCGCCACCCAGTCCTCGGCGTCGGGCGGGCGCCGGTGCTGCTCGCGCAGCTGTGCCCCCTCGGGCAGCGCGAGCAGCCCGTCGGAGTGCAGCCGCAGCGCCGCGCCGGCGAGCGCGGGCTCGTCCCGCTCGAAGCGCTCCCACGACACGCGGGCGTCGCTGGCCGCCTCCCGCCGGTCCACGACGCGCCGCTCCAGCCACTGCGCGAACGGCGTCGCCGCGAACGCCGGGTCGAACAGCCCGGCCCGCAACTCGGCGAACCGCAGCGCCTCGCCGCCGATGTAGTCGGTCTCGGCCGGGGTGGGCGCGGTGAAGTAGGCCAGCTCCTGGTACGGGGCCAGGTGTCCGTCGCGGACCAGGGCCGGAGCGGACACCTCCAGGTCGACGGCGCCGAACAGCTCGTCGTGCAGTGCCTTCTGGTCGGCGGTCATCATGTGCGGCGGGGTCGCGGTCAGCCCGATGACGAACGGGTCGCTCAGCGCCTGGACGATCGCCTTCAGCAGCCGTCCCCAGGTTTCGAGCAGGTGATGGCATTCATCGAGCACCAGCGTCACCGGGCCGGCGGCGGTGAGCCGCTCGAGCAGCGACGCCCCGTTGGGATGCAGGATCTCCAGCAGCCGGCCGTCGGGCACCCCGTGCGCCGCGGTCGCCACCGCGCCGTTCTCCAGCCCGCACACCGCCTGGTAGGTGAGCACGGTCAGCGGCGTGGGCAGCTCACGGCTGGCGGTCGCCTCGACCGTGGCCGGGACGAAGGCATCCCCCCACTGCGCGATCCACTGCGCCTGGATCGCGGTGTTCGGGCACAGCACCAGGGTGGGCCGGTTCAGCCGCCTGGCGGTCTCCAAGCCGACGAACGTCTTCCCGCCGCCGGGCGGCACCACGAGGTAGACCGACTTCTCGCCGTCGCCTCGGGCCTTCTCGAACGCCTCGACGGCGCGCTGCTGGTGCGGCCACAGCGGGCGGGCCGGCCCGGCCGCCCCGAAGCCGGGCGGGCCCGGGCGATGCGGGGCACCTGTTCGCGACGACACCGGCAGATTCTAACTTCGCGGCTGGGCCGACCTGACCCGCCGCCAGCGGCGGCTCACGGGTCTCGAAATCAATAACCAGAGACCAGGTGGAACCAGAGCCCGTTCCGGTGAGTTATTGACACGCCCGTCAATCATGTTTGTTTTATCCAAATCGAAAACTTTCGAGTTCCCCATTAGGCCATTGACTTCGTATTATTTCTGCGCGTAACTTGCGATAAATCTGACTTTCGTTGCGAAAGTTTCGCATTGGGGCGAAACTTTTCGGGCGAATAGGAGGTAATGCGATGAGACGCCGTAGTGTGCTGGCGGCAGGGGCGGCGGGCGCGGCGGCGCTCCTGGCCGGCGGGACGAGCGCGGAGGCGGCTCCGCTGGCGAAGACGGCCGCCCAGGCGGCCAGCGCGGGCGACGCGCCGTGGACGTCCGCCTCGCTGCGGGACCTGGCCGCCAGGATCGGCCTGCGCGTCGGCTCCGCGCTGATCCCGCAGGACATCGAGACCCCGTCGTACGCGGCCATCGCGGGCAGCCAGTTCTCCGTGGTCACCCCGGGCAACGCGATGAAGTGGCAGATCGTCGAGCCCGCGCGGGGCAGCTACGACTGGTCGCAGGCCGACCAGCTCGTCAGCTTCGCGCATGCCAACAACCAGCTCATCCGGGGGCACACCCTCATCTGGCACAACCAGTTGCCCGCCTGGCTGACGGCCGGCGTGGCCAACGGCACGATCACCTCCGCGCAGCTGATGGAGCTTGCCCACCAGCACATCACGACCGAGGTCACCCGGTACCGGGGCAAGATCTGGCAGTGGGACGTCTGCAACGAGTTCTTCACCGACGCCAACCCGTCGGGCATCGACCAGGCCAACTGGTGGATCGTCAACGCCGGGCCGGACATCATCCCCAACGCGTTCACGTGGGCGCACGAGGCCGACCCGAACGCCCTGCTCTTCTACAACGACTACAACATCGGCGGCGAGGACGGGTCGAACGCGAAGTTCACCGCCGTGTACACCTACCTGCGGCAGCTCCGCTCCCAGGGCGTGCCGGTCCACGGCGTCGGGATCCAGGGTCACCTGGACACGCAGTACGGCTGGAGCCCGGCCCGGCTCCGCCAGGACATCGAGCAGTACGCGGGCCTGGGCCTGAAGGTCGCCATCACCGAGGCCGACGTGCGGACCTTCGTGAACAACGCGACCGACCAGGTGCCCACCGACAGCCTGTCCCAGTTCGCCCAGCCGTTCGAGTACTCCGAGATGCTCAAGGCCGCGCTCGCCGTGCCGGAGTGCATCTCGTTCACGGTCTGGGGCTTCACCGACTCCGACTCGTGGGTCCCCGGCGTGTTCGCCGGCGAGGGCTACGCGGGCATCTACGACGTGAACCAGCAGCCCAAGGCCGCCTACTACGCACTCCAGTCAGACCTGGCGCTCGCCGCCCACGGCGCACCGCGGCGCGTGCGCACCTACACGCCGCGATCCTGATCCGGTGAGCGCCGCCCCGCGGCGCTCACGCTAAGCGGGGGGACCGGGAGGCGAACAGCCGCAGGGCCCGGTCCCCCTCCGGCACGGCCGGCACTGCACGGCCGGCCGGCAGTCCCTCCGCACCGCAGACACGCAGCCCTGGGGTACCGCATGGAAACGCGAGCCGACGACGACACAGCCGCCAGCAGCCTGGCGGAGCTTGGCGATCCCGAGTTCTTCCGCCACTGGGCGGGGTTGCGGCAGCGCATCGCGCTCGACGGCAAGTCCGCTCCCCGCGCGCTGCGGCGCGAGTACGCCGCCGCGGCGGCCGAGTACCGCCGGCGGGTGCAGGGCGAGCGACTGCGGTAAGCGGGCTCCCTGTGCCCCCGTGGCCCTGTGCCCCCGTGGCCCGTGCCAGCAGGCACCGTATCCGCGCAGTCGACGGGCTCGCGACGGCCGCGCGTCGAACCGGGCGCGCGGCCGTCGAACTCTTACTAGGTACTTACGTGCCCTCGGAAACCGAACCGGGGACGGCCAGGACCCGTATCACGGAGTGGTAACGGCAAGTCCGGCTTACCTGAGTCGAGAGGAGCACTGCGTGTCCTACCCGGTTCGCTATCCGGCGTCATCCGGGCGACGATCACCTGGGACCCAGCCGTCCAGGGGACAGGCGCCGCCGCTGTGGCCCGCGGAACCGTCGCCGGCGGCCCCGTGGCCGCCGCCCCGTCAGGGGCGGCCGCCGCGGCACCCGTCTGGCCCGCTGCCCGAGGCCGCCAGCCCCGGCCCGGCCGCCCGGCGGCGGCTCGGGCCGACCCGCCGCCGGGACCGGCTGGTCCTGCCCGTCGTGGTCCTGGCGCTGATCGGGGCCGGCGCCGTCATGGTGCTGGCGCTGTGGTGGCGCAGCACCACGGTGCTCGGCAGCACCGGCGCACTGCTCACCGGCGCGGGCAGCGCCCTCGGCCTGCTGGCGGCCTACGGGTTCGTCGTCCTGGTCGCGCTGATGGCCCGACTGCCCCCGCTGGAGCGCGGGATCGGCGCCGACCGGCTGACCCGCTGGCACGCCATGGGCGGCCGGTACGTCATCACGCTGGTGACCGGGCACGTCCTGCTCACCGTCTGGGGCTACTCGGTCACCGCGCACGCGAAGGTCACCAGCGAGACCGTCACCCTGCTCACCGCCTACCCGGACGTGCTGATGGCGACCGCGGCGTGGTTCCTGCTGCTCGGCATCGCCGCGTTCTCCATGCGGGCCGCGCGCCGCCGCCTGTCCTACGAGACCTGGTACTACGCGCACCTGTACACCTACCTGGCGATCGCGCTGGCGTTCAGCCACCAGTTCGCCGACGGCCCGGCGTTCGCCGCCAGCCAGGCGGCCCGGGTGGCCTGGTCGGCCCTGTACCTCGTGGTCGCGGCGCTGATCGGGTACTACCGGGTCCTCACCCCGCTGCGCAACGCCGCCCGGTACCGCTTCACCGTGCAGAGCGTCCGCCCCGAGGCGCCGGGGATCGTGTCGGTGTTCATCTCCGGCCGGGACTTCGACCGGCTGCGGGCCGAGCCGGGCCAGTTCTTCCGCTGGCGTTTCCTCACCCGTGAGCTGTGGTGGCAGTCGCACCCCTACTCGCTGTCCTCCATGCCGCAGCCCAACCTGATGCGCATCACCGTCAAGGCGCGGGGCGATCACAGCGGCTCGCTGGCCGGCCTGCGGCCCGGCACCCGCATCATCGCCGAGGGCCCGTACGGCGCGTTCACGCCCGCCCTGACCGGCCGGCGGGTGCTGCTCATCGCGGGCGGTGTCGGCATCACCCCGATCCGGGCGATGTTCGCCGCGCTGCCCAAGCGGATGCAGGACGACGGGATCACGCTGCTGTACCGGGCCAGCCATCCGCGCGACGTGGTGTTCAGCCGCGAACTCGACGCGATCGCGGCCGACCGGAACGCCTCGCTGCACTACCTGATCGGCTCGCGCGGGCAACTCGGCTACGATCCGCTCGCGCCCGGGCCCCTGCAGCAGATCGCCCCCGGGCTGCACCGCTACGAGGCCTACGTGTGCGGGCCGACCGGGATGACCGAGACCGCGGTGAACTCGCTGCTCGAGCTGGGCGTACCGCGGCGGCGCATCCACCGCGAGTCCTTCGACTTCTGACCTGTCCCCCTGACCTGGAGGTTCTCCCATGCGCCGCGCTGTCTTGACCATAGGCGGCACCGTCGCCGGGCTGGCCGCACTGCTCTCGTTCCGCACCCACTCGCTGGCGGCGACCAACCCGGTCGCCGCGCCAGCCGCCGCGGCCGCCACCTCGTCCGCCGCGACACAGCCGGCCGCCGCCGGCGCCACCGCCGGCGCCGGCGCCGCGCACTCCGCCGCCGGCAAGAGCACAGCCGCCGGCAAGAGCACCGCCGCGACCGCCAAGGCGAGCGCGGGCGCCAGCACGCCGCCGGCGGCGACGGCGGTCCGCACCGTCACCGGCACGGTGGCGAACACCGCGTACGGGCCCATGCAGGTGCAGGTGACCCTGGCAGGCGCGAAGATCACCAACGTCACCGTGCTGCAGCGGACGAACGAGGGCGCCCTCAGCGACCAGATTGACGCCAACGCTATCCCCATGCTGACCAGTGAGACCCTCGCCGCGCAAAGCGCCCGCATCAACGCGGTAAGCGGCGCCAGCTACACCAGTTCCGGCTACATCCAGTCCCTGCAGAGCGCCCTGGACCAGGCGAGCGCCTAGCCGGAGACGACGTTGACCAGGGGCTGCCCGGCGGCGAAGCGGCGGACCTGGGCGGTGACGAAGGCGGCGGCCTTGGGGTAGAAGTCGTCGGCGCCGCCGGCCACGTGCGGGGTGATGATCACGCCGGGGGTCCGCCACAGCGGGTGGTCACCGGGCAGCGGCTCCGGGTCGGTGACGTCGAGCGCCGCGCGGAGCCGGCCGCTGGCCGTTTCCGCCTCGATCGCGGCGGTGTCGAGCACCGGGCCGCGGCCGACGTTGACCACGAGGGCGCCGTCCGGCAGGAGGGCGAGGCGGCGCGCGTCCAGCAGGCCGCGGGTGTCCGGGCTGAGCGGGGTCACCAGCACGACGACGTCGGCGCCGGGCAGCAGCGCGTCGAGGTCGGCCACGCCGCGGACGCGGTCGGCCGGGCGGGGGCGGCGCGCGACCCGGATCGTCTCCGCCTCGCAGGCGGCGAGCCGCGCGTCCAGCGCGGCGCCGATCGACCCGTAGCCGACGATCAGCACCCGGCTGCCCGCCAGGGCCCGCGTGTGCGCGTGCTCCCAGTCGCCCTTGTCCTGGGCCCGGATCCAGCGCGGCAGTTCCCGCTGGGCGGCGAGGATCAGCCCGAGCGCGTGCTCGGCCGTGCCCGCGTTGTGCAGGCCGCGGGCGTTGCACAGGGTCGCGCCCGGCGGCAGCAGCGGGAGCAGGTCGTCGTAGCCGGCGTTAAGCGTCTGGATCACCTTGACGCCGGCCAGCCGCTTGACGGGCTCGAGCCGGAACGGCCGGTCGTACGGCGCGGTGTAGAACACGACATCGCCCAGGTCTGCCGGGGCCGGGGCGTCGCCGTCGAACACCTCGACGCGCAGCCCGGCGCCGTCCGTCAGGTCAGCCAGGGAGGCGCTGACGCTCTCCCAGGGCACAAGCACCCGTCCGCTCACCGTGCACTCCAGCTTCATGTCTCGCGTGGTAACGCCATCCCGGGCCGCGGCGCGCCTCGCCCGCACCAGTGCTCCAGCGTAGCGGCGAGCCCCCGCGGCGCCACCGGGCCCCCGCACGGAACCGCGGCCCGCGTGCGGCCGCCCGGCCCGAGACGGGTGTCCCCTGCCGGTAGGGTCGTCCCGGTTGACTTGAAGTCGGCTTTAACTTGCATCATCGGGTGCATGACAGATACCGCTCACGAAAGCGTGACGGAACGCCGAAGGGCCGAAGGCAGGTACGGCTACGGCGATCTTCGCGCGCTCATGTCACGGCAGACCGGCGACGAGAAGCACGACACAGCCGCCACGTCCACGCTCGATGTCCTGTGGGTGCTCTACGACAAGGTGCTGCGGGTGAGCCCGGCCACCGCCGGCGACGAGCGACGGGACCGCTTCTACCTGTCGAAGGGCCACGGCCCGATGGCCTACTACGCGGTCCTCGCGGCCAAGGGGTTCTTCCCCGCTGACCTGCTCGACGGGTTCGGCGGCTTCGACTCGGTCCTCGGGCGGCACCCGGACCGGACCCTCGTGCCCGGGGTGGAGATCTCAAGCGGGTCGCTCGGGCACGGGCTCCCGCTCGCCGTCGGGACCGCGCTCGGCCTGCGCGCCCTGGGCCGGCCCAGCCAGGTCTGGGTGCTCATCGGGGACGGGGAACTTGACGAGGGCTCGAACCACGAGGCGATCGCGTACGCGGGCCGGGCCCGGCTGGACAACCTGCACGCCGTCGTCATCGACAACGCCTCCCGGGAGCAGTTGCTGGTCAGCGTCGCCGGCGGCCTGGCCCTCGCCGGGCTCCGGCCGGTCGCCCACACGTTCGCCAGCTTCCTCGTCGAGCGGCCCTTCGAGCAGGTCAAGCTAGATCTGAACCATCTGGACGTCGGCGCGGTCCTGGTCAGTGCGGGCGCGTCCTACGACATCGCGGCCGGCGGCCGGACGCACCAGTCCCCGGGCGACGTCGCGCTGCTCGACACGCTGCCCGGCTGGACGGTGCACGTGCCCGGGCACCCGGACGAGGCGGAGACACTGCTGCGGGAGGCGTACCGGGCCGACGGGCGCGTCTACGTCCGCCTGTCCACCGAGGCCAACGAATGGCCGCTGCCCTCCGGGACCACCGTGCTCAAGCGCGGCGGCCGCGGCACGGTCGTCGCCGTCGGCCCGATGGGCGGCCCCGTGCTCGCCGCCACCCGCGACCTCGACGTCACCGTGCTCTACACCGCCACGGTCCGCCCGTTCCCGGCGGCGCGGCTGCGCGGGACGCTCGGCGCGCCCGCCGTGGTCCTGGTGGAGCCGTACCTCGCCGGAACGTCGGTCCCGGCGGTCGCCAGCGCACTCAGCGACCTGCCGCACCGGGTCCTCGGCCTCGGGGTCGCACGCGACGAGCTGCGCCGGTACGGCACCCCGGCCGAGCATCAGGCCGCGCACGGCCTGGACGCGAAGGGACTCCGGTCCAGCATCAGCGCGTTCCTGGGCCTCAAGTAACCAGGCTCCCAGCAAAGTACTGAAGATCAATTCGAAAAAATCTTTGGCGTTTCGGCCCCTAGAGGGGCCGAAACGCCAAAGATCTTTAATAAGCGATCTTGAACAGCACAGACTAAGATATTTCCAGTGCGGGCCGACGCCGTTTCGAGATCGATTGTCGGACCTAAACCGTAGGCTGGTGTGGCCCCCTGGGAGGGTGGGGACTGACAGGAAGTTATGACCGGTTTTCTGGTTCGGGATGGTAAGCGAAGTGGACCCGCACGCCCTGCGCCCTCGAAAGCAGTAACTGAGGGACGGGTGAAACGAGGGACCGTTCGGGGGATTCTTGGGTCTTCCTTGACGGTCGTCCTTGACAATGGACCCTAAACCATCCGAGTTTGGGTTTTGGGATTGGCAACTTTCGCCGCAACCACTATCCAGTTAGACTTTCCGTGACGGGATGGTCACGGCTAGGTGGTGATCATGGGTGCACATCCCGGTCAGGTGCGGCCCGGAGAGTGGCTGCGGCAGCAGAGGGTCGCTGCCGGGCTGACCCAGGAGGACCTGGCCGAGCGGTCGCGGGTGTCGGTACGGGCAATCGCGGACCTTGAGCGCGGGCGGACGAAGCGGCCTTACCCGTCGTCCGTCCGGGCCCTCGTGCGCGCGCTCGGGCTCCCGGAGGAGACGGGCGAGGAACTCGTCGCGCGGTACCGGGCCGGGGGCGGCGCGGCGCAGGCCGGCGCGGACGCCCACGGGGACGGCGGGGGGCAGGCGGAGTCCGGTGCCGACGACCCCGCCGATACCGCCGCTACAGAGCGCGCCGACACAGACAGCGGGGTAACGGTGCCCCGGCAGCTGCCGACCCGGGTGCCGCACTTCGCCGGGCGGACGAAGCAGCTCGCGCAGCTCGACGCCGTGCTCGACGAGGCGGCCTCCGACCGGGCCGTCGGGGCCACCGGGGTGGTGATCTCGGCGATCGGCGGGACCGCTGGCGTCGGGAAGACCGCCCTCGCGCTGCACTGGGCGCACCAGGTCGCGTCCCGCTTCCCCGACGGCCAGCTCTACGCGAACCTGCGCGGGTTCGACGCGGGGAACGGCAAGCCCGCCGACCCGGCCGACGTGCTGCGCGGCTTCCTCGGCGCGCTCGGGGTGCACCCGGACCGGCTGCCCACCGACGCCGAAGGGCTCGCCGCGCTGTTCCGCAGCGTGGTCGCCGGGCGGCGCATGCTCGTGCTGCTGGACAACGCCGCCGACGTCGCCCAGGTGCGGCCGTTGCTCCCCGCCTCGCCGGAATGCCTGGTCATCGTCACCAGCAGGCGGGAACTCGCCGCGCTGTCGGCCCGGGAGGGGGCGCGGCTGCTGCAGCTCGACGTGCTGTCCGAGCAGGAGGCCAACGAACTGCTCGTCACCCGGCTCGGCAAGGAGCGCGCCGCGGCCGAGCCGTGGGCGGTCACCCAGCTCGCCACGCTGTGCGCGCGGCTGCCGCTGGCGCTGTCGGTGGTGGTGGCCCGGGCCGCCGCCGCGCCGACGATGCCGCTGTCCTCGCTCGCGGCCGAGCTGACCGAGCTCGGCGGGCGGCTCGACGCGCTCGACGTGGGCGACCCGGCGGCGAACGTGCGGACCGTGCTCTCGCTGTCCTACCGGCACCTGCCCGCGGCCGCGGCCCGGATGTTCCGGCTGCTCGGGCTGCATCCCGGGCCGGACATCAGCGCGGCCGCCGCGGCCTCGCTCGCCGGGGTGACCGAGCCGCAGGCGCGGGTCGCGCTGCGCGACCTGACCCGGGCGTCGCTGCTCATGGAGGTCGTCCCCGGGCGGTTCGCGTTCCACGACCTGCTGCGCGCCTACGCGGCCGAGCAGCCCACCGCCGAGGCCGGCGTCGCGAACACCACGCGGCGGATGCTCGATCACTACCTGCACACCGCGCACGCCGCGCACCGGGTGCTGTACCCGGGGCGGGAGCTGATCGACCTGAACGCGTGCGCCGGCGGGGTGGTCCCCGAGACGTTCGGCGGCAAGGCGTCCGCGCTGGCCTGGCTGGAGACCGAGTACCAGGTCCTGCTGAAGGTGACCGAGGTGGCCGCCCGGCTCGGCTACGACGCGCACGCCTGGCGGCTGCCCGCCGTGCTGTGGACGTTCCACAACGTGTGCGGGCACTGGCATGACGGCACCCGGCTGCACCAGTTCGCCCTGGCGGCCGCGCGGCGCAACGGCGACATGCCGGGCGAGGCGCAGGTGCTGCGCGGGCTCGGGTCGTTCGCCATGTCGCTCGGCGCGTTCGACGAGGCGCACGAGCACCTGGCCGAGGCGCAGTCGCTGTTCAAGTCGCTCGAAGACGACCTCGGGCTCGCCCGGACCGACGTGATCTTCTCCCAGGCGCTGGAGTTCCAGGGCCGCTACGCCGAGGCCCTGGCGGTCATGTCCGACGCCCTGAAGCTATCGGAGAGCGCGCCGGGCGACCGGCACATGATGCTCGTGCGGGCCAGCGCGCTCAACGGGTCGGCGTGGAACAGCGCGCAGCTTGGCGACCTGTCGGAGGCACGGGCCTTCTGCCATCAGGCGATCGAGCTGTGCCAGGCGCTCGGGTACTCCCCCGGCGAGGCCGGCACCTGGGACACGCTCGGCGTCGTGCTGCAGCGACTCGGGGAGCACGGCGAGGCGGTGCCCTGCTTCCGCCGGGCCATCTCGCTGGACCGGGAGATGGGCAACCGGTACGACCTGGCGATGGTGCTCGCGCACCTGGGCGAGACGTACGTGGCGGTCGGTGACCTCGCCGGGGCACGGGAGGCGTGGGAGGAGTCCCTGCTGATCCTGCGGGCGCTGCACCACCCGTCGGCGGCCAAGGTGCGGGGCTGGCTCGCGGCGCTCTCGGCGGGTCGGCTGCCCGCGAAGGCGGAGCGGCCGGGGGTCCGCGGCGGGCCGGCCGACGTCGGGGCGGCGTGACGGTCACTCACGCCCTGTAACTGACTTTGGTAATTTCGTCACTTCCGGTAGTTTGCCGGTCAGTTCGCCTGGCCTGCGGGCGGTCACTGTCCGATGATGTAGGTACCGGGGGAAATACACGGATGGTAACCGCACAGGAGGTCACGATGCGTGACACGTGGACCCGCTAGCGTTCCAGGGCCGCACTGAAAAGCCGCGAGAATAGCGCCGGAACCGGGGGTGCCGGCGACGCTGCCGCGACAGAATCTTGGTAGGAGCAGGAACTGGAACTGCCGGACTTGACGGGGAGGATCCCACGATGCCAGACCTAGTACCGCTGCCAGGCAGCGAGCGCGGAGAGCTGGCGGGCACGGCGCCCGCGACCACGCCGCTCAACCGCGACCAGGTGATCACCGTGACCCTGCTGCTGCGGCGGCGCGCGGAAGTGCCCCGCGAGCTCGTCGAGGGGCCCCAGACGATCAGCACCAGTGAGCTTGGCGCCCAGTACGGCGCGGACCCCGGCGACGCCCGCCTCGTCGGCGAGGTGCTCGGCTCGTACGGGCTGACCGTCACCGAGACCCACCTGGAGTCCCGCCGGCTGAAGGTGAGCGGGACGATCGCGCGGCTCGAGTCGGCGTTCGGGACGTCGCTGAGCGCGGTGACCTCGCCGCACCCCGACGGGTCCGGGGACGTGGAGCACCGCTACCGGACCGGCGGCCTCTCGGTGCCGGCCCGCCTCGGCGGGATCGTCACCGCCGTGCTCGGCCTCGACAACCGGCCGCAGGCGCGCCCGCAGTTCCGCCGGCCGCCGGCGGCCGGGTCGCGGACCATGGCCACGCCGGACGACGACGACACGGGCGACCCGGGCAAGCAGCCGGCGCCGCGGCAGGCGCAGGGCAGCTCGCTGACCGCGCCGCAGGTCGCCGGCTTCTACCAGTTCCCGGCCAGCGCCGACGGCACCGGGCAGACGGTCGCGATCATCGAACTCGGCGGCGGCTTCACGCCGTCCGACCTCTCCACGTACTTCTCCGGCCTCGGCCTGTCCGTGCCCCCGGTGACCGCCGTCGGCGTCGACGGCGGCGCCAACTCCCCCGGTCAGCAGGCCGACGGCGAGGTCGAGCTGGACATCGAGGTCGTCGGCGGGGTCGCGCCCGGCGCGTCGCAGCAGGTGTACTTCGCGCCCAACACCGACCAGGGCTTCATCGACGCGATCTCCGAGGCCGTGCACGCCACGCCGGCCCCGATCGCGGTCTCGATCAGCTGGGGCCAGTCCGAGGACCAGTGGGCCGCCCAGTCCCGCACCGCCATGGACCAGGCCTTCCAGGACGCGGCCGCGCTCGGCGTGACCGTCACGGTCGCGGCGGGCGACAACGGGGCGAGCGACGACCCGAGCGAGCAGACCCAGGTGCACTGCGACTTCCCGGCGTCCTCGCCGAACGCGCTCGCCTGCGGCGGGACCAGGCTCATCGGCGACACCACGACGTTCACGATCACCTCCGAGGTCGTCTGGAACGAGCTGGCCAGCAACGAGGGCGCGGGCGGCGGCGGCGTGTCCGACGTGTTCCCGGTGCCGTCCTACCAGGCAGGAGCCGGCGTCCCCGGCTCGGCGTCGGGCGGGGCCAGCGGGCGCGGCGTGCCCGACGTGGCGGGCAACGCCGACCCGGTGACCGGGTACCTGGTCGTCGTCGACGGGCAGCAGGAGCCGATCGGCGGCACCTCCGCGGTCGCGCCGCTGTGGGCCGGGCTCATCGCCCGTCTCGCCCAGGCGACCGGCAAGCGGTTCGGCCTGCTCCAGCCGCTGCTGTACGCGGGGGTGGCGCCGGGCGTCGCCCAGCCGGGCTTCAACGACATCGTCTCGGGCGACAACGGCGCGTACAAGGCCGGCCCCGGGTGGGACGCCTGCACGGGCCTCGGTTCCCCGGACGGCGGCGCCCTGCTCACCCTGCTGAGCGGCACGACGCCGAGCACGAACGGCTAACACGAACGGCTAACACGAACGGGCTGACGCGGACGGCGGGCCGCCGGGTGTACCCCGGCGGCCCGCCGTCCGCCTCGCTACAGGACGTCGTGGCCCGGGTGGTCGGCGGGGATGGTCGCGGGCTGGGCCGGGATGACGCCCAGGCGGCCCTGCTGGTAGTCCTCGAAGGCCTGCGCCAGCTCCTCGCGGGTGTTCATCACGAACGGGCCGTACGCCGCCACCGGCTCGCGGATCGGCTCGCCGCCGAGCAGCAGGATGTCCAGGGTCGGGCTGGGTCCGTCCATCTTCGCGTCGGCGGCGAACGTGACCGACTCGCCGAAGCCGAAGGTCGCCAGCTGGCCCGTGCGGATCGGGCGGTGATCGGCACCGACCGAGCCCGCGCCGGCCAGGACGTAGGCCAGCGCGTTGAAGTGCGCGGGCCACGGGACGCGGACCTGCGCGCCCGGGGAGACCGTGGCGTGCACCAGGGAGATCGGGGTATGGGTGACGCCCGGGCCGGCGTGGCCGTCGAGTTCCCCGGCGATGACGCGCAGCAGCGCGCCGCCGTCCGTCGATGACAGCAGGGCGACCTGGCCGGCGCGGATGTCCTGGTAGCGCGGCTGGGTCAGCTTCAGCCGCGCGGGCAGGTTGACCCAGAGCTGGAAGCCGTGGAACAGGCCGCCGCTCATCACCAGTTCCTCCGGCGGCGCCTCGATGTGCAGGATGCCGCCGCCCGCGGTCATCCACTGGGTGTCGCCGTTGGTGATCAGCCCGCCGCCGCCGTTGGAGTCCTGGTGGCGGAAGGTGCCGTCGATGAGGTAGGTGACGGTCTCGAAGCCCCGGTGCGGGTGCCACGGGGTGCCCTTCGGCTCACCCGGCGCGTAGTCGACCTCGCCCATCTGGTCCATGTGGATGAACGGGTCGAGGTCCCGCATGCTGACGCCCGCGAACGCGCGGCGGACCGGGAAGCCCTCGCCCTCGAAGCCCGACGGCGCGGTGGTGATCTTCACGACGGGCCGGTCCCCCTCGGCCGCGGGCTCGGCGACCCGGGGCAGGACCAGCAGGTTCTCGACGGTTACGGCTGGCATGTGGCGCGCCCCCCAGGGGAAGTCGGATCGGGTCTCCTGATCATTGCCCCGCTCACTGCGGCCAACAATACATGAAGCATCAACTATTCCTGGCTCGTGCCGTCGCCGCCCAGCGGGAGGCCGGCTTCCAGGAGTTCCAGCGCTTCGTCGATGCGCTGCACGGAGGCCGGGCCGAGGTAGGCGTCGTCCTCGGGAATTCCGTCGGTGTCGAAGTGCTCCGGCAGGAAGACCGCCATCATCACGCCCACGATCGCGCCGGCCACGACCCGGACGCGCAGGCTGTCCGGGGCGCACCTGGACCGCCGGGCCAGGCCTGCCGCGATCGAGTCGATCGCGCGGGCGAACTCGCTCATCGCCCGCGCGCGGATCTCCGGAACCTCGACCGAGAGGCGCGCGCCCTCCCCGATCAGTTCCCACTCCTGCGGGGTGAACGAGGCCCAGGTCTCCCGCATGGCCGCCCGCACCGCCCGGATCGGCGGCATCTCCGCCGGCTGGCGGTCGAACGCCTCCAGCATGCGGACGTCCATGTCGTCCTGCAAGACGACGTCTTCCTTGGTCGGGAAGTAGCGGAAGAAGGTGGACGGCGACACCTCGGCCGCCGCGGCGACCTGCTCCACCGTGGTCGCCTGATAACCCTGCTCGCGGAACAGTCGCAGCGCGTGCTCCCGGATGGAAGCACGCGTCCTGGCCTTTTTCCGCTCCCGCAGGCTGGCCTGCTCGATCATGTCCGTCACGGTAACGCTTTTGCCCGCTACCTGACAGGAAGCGAACCGGCTTCGGTGTCGGCACCTGAGCCCGGCTCCGCGCCGGCACCTGTTCCGGCCGCGCCCTGCGGGCCGCGCGAGCGCAAGGCGACCACCGCCAGGAGCGCGGCGGCGACCGCGATGCCGCCGCAGGTCCAGAGCATGAGGTCCATCCCGTGCACGAACGATGAGCGGACCGTGTCGAGCAGCGACGACGAGCCTGCCCTGGCCGCCACCGCGACGCCAGAGCCCACGCTGGACCGCACCGCGGCCGCCGCTGCGGACGGCAGCCTTGAGGCCGCCGCGGCGACGCCGCTGCCGTAGCTGTTGCCGATCACCGTGCCGAGGACGGCCACGCCGACCGTCGAGCCGACCTGGCGCAGCGCCGTGAGCAGAGCGGAGCCGGCCCCGCTGCGCTCGGCCGACAGCGCGCCGAGGGCGACGCCCATCGCGGACGGCATCACCAGGCCCAGGCCGAGCCCGGAAAGGGCGACCCAGCCGAGCACGTACCCGGTGGAACTGCCCAGGGCGGTAAGCGCGCCGAGCGCCATGGCCGCGGCCATCAGCAGATAGCCGACGGTGACCAGGATCCGCGGGCCGGCCAGGGCCGGCCTTCCCGCGCTCCTGGGGCCCGACAGGCGCGTGCCCGCCACCATGCCGACCAGCATGCCGCCGATCATCGGGAGCAGCCGGAGGCCGCTGCCGAGGGCGTCCGTGCCCCGGACGCCCTGGAAGTACTGTGGCAGCGCGAAGAAGATGCCGAACATCGCGAACGACACCACCGTGGCCAGGATCGTGCCCCAGCGGAACCCGGTCGAGCCGAACAGTCGCAGGTCGGCGAGGGGCTGCCCTCCCCGGCGGGCGATCTGGCGCTCCACGAGGGGCAGCGAGGCCAGCACCACGGCGCCCGCCGCGATCAGCCCCAGGGCCGCGGCGTCGGACCAGCCGTCCTGTCCGGCCTTGATGAAGCCGTAGGTCAGCGCGACCAGGCCCGCCGTGGAGACGGCGAGGCCCGCCAGGTCGATGCTCGGCCGCCTGGCCGACTTGGACTCGGGCATCAGCAGCCCGACGGCAAAGAGCGCGATGACGACGACCGGGACGTTGATCAGGAAGACCGAGCCCCACCAGAAGTGGTTCAGCAGGAAGCCGCCGACGATCGGTCCGACGGGGAAGCTGAGCATGGTCGACCCGGCGATGGCGGCGACCGCCTTCTGCCGCTCTTCCGGGGCGAACAGAACGGGCAGCACGGACAGCGCGAGGGGGAAGATCGCCGCCGCGCCGATGCCGAGGATCGCGCGGAATGCGATGAGCTCGCCCACCGAGGACGCATACGAGCACGCCAGGGAACCGGCGCCGAAGATGACCAGCGAGACGAGCAGCAACCGCTTGCGGCCGTAGCGGTCGCCGAGCAGGCCCGCCGGCAGGATCAGCGCGGCGAGAACCAGGCTGTAGGAGTCGACAATCCACTGCAGGTCGCCGGTGTTCGCGTGCAGGCTCACCGCCATCGTCGGCAGCGCGAGGTTGAGCACCGTGAGGTCGAGGCCGACGACGAGGACGCTGGCCGCGATCGCGACCAGCGCCCACCAGCGGCGGGCGGAGTGCGTGACATCGCCGGGACCGGTCATGACAGTCACCACCTTTGAGAAGCAACCATTAAATGAAAGCTACTCTCAAAATATAAGTACAGTCATTTGGGAGTGTCAACCGCTACCGGCGGCCCGTGAACCCGGCCCCGTGACGCCGCGCCTGCCAGGCAAGTCGCGTACGCCGAACGGTCCCGGGCTTCACCTGGTGGCGACGCCCGGGACCGTCCGGCGGGGTGACTTAGTCGTTAGCTGTGGACCGTGATGCCGCATCAGGCGCGCTGCAGGCGCAGCGCGAGGGTGGGGCAGGCGGAGACGGCGGCCCTGGCGTGCCGCTCCAGGCCGGGCGGCAGCGGGCGGGGGTCGAGGACCGGGTAACCCCACTCGTCGAGCGTGATGGCCTCGGGCAGCAGTTCGGCGCAGGCGGCGTGTCCCTTGCAGTCGATGGGGTTGACCAGGAGCTTGTCGGCCATGGCGGTAAACCTCCTCAGATCCAGTCGGTTTCGGCGCGGGCGGTGGCCTGCGGGACGGGCAGGAAGGGCTTCTTGCTGGCCGCCGAGCAGCGGCCGGCCTTGTGCAGGGCGACCTCGGCGGCGAACGTGCGCAGCGCGCTGGCGACGAACCGGGTCGTGCCGTCCGGGTGGTGGCAGGCACCGCGGCCGGCCACCTGGTCCGACCAGCGGTCGACGTCCTCCAGCGTGCCCTTGCGGAAGCGTCCGCCGGCGATCTCGGCGAGCGCGGCGGCGATCCTCGGCAGCGCGTTGAGGCAGGGGCCGCACTGCCCGGCGCTCTCCAGGGCGAGGTAGCGCACCACCCTGGCCGTCTCGACGATGCCGCAGCGGTCGGACGGGAGCGTGATGACGATGCCCGCGCCGACCTTCGCCTGCGCCTTGGCCAGCGAGGCGTTGTCCATGGTCAGCTGCTGTGCCTGGCCGGCGGTGACCCACGTGCCGTGGTAGCCGCCGATCAGCACCGCGCCGTCCTGGCGGAGCTCGCCGGTCAGCGTCAGCAGCGGGATGCCGAGCGGGACCTCGCTGATCTTCGGCTGGCCGTCGAGACGGCGGACGGTGGCGAGCATCGAGCCCGGCTCCTGCTCGGTGCCGACGGCGCGGAACCAGCGGGGGCCCCTGCGGGCGATCAGCGCCAGGTGCGCGAGCGTCTCCACGTTCTGGACGAGGGTCGGCGCGTTGCCAAGGCCGCGCTCGGTGATCCTGGGGGGCATGAACGTGGGGACCGCCGCCCGGCCGGACAGGTGGCTGAGCAGCGCGGTCTCCTGGCCGGCCAGGAAGCGGGCGGGGGCCTCGGCGAGTTGCACCGGGACCCGGTCGATGCCGCGCTCCTGCCGCTGCGCGATGGCCTCGCGCAGGCGCGCGCCCACGTCGTTCTTGCGGTTGGCGTGAGTGTAGAGGATCGCGGTATCCGCGCCGACGGCCTCGGCCGCCAGTTGCAGCCCGTCGAGGACCAGGTGCGGGGAGAGCCACAGCAGGGTGGCGTCCTTGTCGCTGGCCGGCTCGCTCTCCGCGCCGTTGGCGATCACCGCCGGGGTGCGGCGGTACCGGTCGGCGGCGTCGCTGACGGCCTGGAGCTTGCGGTGGACCGGGAAGGCGCCGCCGCCCCGTCCGGTGAGCCCGGCGGACTCGATGTCGCGGATCAGGGTGCCCGCGCGGTCGCGGTACGGGAGCCGCCCGTGCCGCGCCAGGTGCTGCTCCAGGCCCTGCCTGGCCCGCTTCTCCTGCGGGGGCGGCAGCAGGCGGGGCAGGCCAACCGCGGCGTCGCTCTCGGTGCTGTCCGTCACGGCGGTCACTGGGCGAAGGTCCTCTCCCGGCTGCCCTTGCTGTGAATTCTGCTATGCGCGGCGGCCATGAGCAGGGCGACTCGTTCCGCGCGCGGTACGTCCTTGCCCGCCTCGGCCACCCGCCACATCGCGGCGGCGAGGACGGCGAGCGCGCAGGCGATGCCGACCGCGAGCAGCGGCCCGTGCTGGATGTCCTTGCTGGCGAAGACCGAGTGGAACCACGCGACCGGCCAGCACAGGTAGGCGGTCAGGTGGACGCCGCGCCACGTCTTGCGCGACAGGTGACGGCGGAGCAGGCTGGTGATGACCGCGGCGAGCATCAGGTCGAAGCTCACCGCTCCCGCCCCGAGCCAGAACCGCTCGTACGACGACGCCAGCGGGACCACCGCGGCGGTGATCGGGATCTTCACGAACCCGTCGGCGACCGCGGTCACGACGTGGACCGCCACGAACGCCGTCGCCAGCAGGGACACGTTCCGGTGCAGGCCGCTGGCGGCGAACCGCGGCAGCCCGGGGAGCCGCTTGTCCCTGGCGACGCCGATGCCGAGCAGCAGCACCGCCGTCAGCAACAGCAGCGCGACCACGCCCGTGGCACGGCTGGCATACCACATGACGGTTGAAGAGTTGATTCCGCTCACGATTTCAGTGTGACTCCCCTTGCCGAGCAGTTGGTTCAAAGTTCCTCTGAAGTAGCTCTAAACACTGGTTCTGGTTAACGGACCGTAACGGCTGCTATCTCCCGGCTTCACCAATGCTGTGCCTTCCGGGACGTCTCGTTCATGGCGCGGGCCGGCCTTGGCGGGTAACTTCGCCTGTGGTAATGCGCCTCCACGAGAATGCGCGTCTTTGCCGGAAGTTCCTTATTGCCACCGCTGTTAACATGACCGACACATTCGGAAACGTGATTGTTACAATATGACTGGGTCACTATCGATTGCCGCCCGGGCGGCATACATCTTGCGCGACAACAGCACCGGCGTCATCACGAAGGCCGCTCCTTCCCTCTACCCGCATCAGTGGAGCTGGGACGCCGCGTTCAACGCGATCGGCCTGGCGACCATCGACCTGCCGCGGGCCCGGCTTGAGCTCGACTCGCTCTTCGCCGGGCAGTGGCGCAACGGTTTGCTGCCGCACATCGTCTTCGATCCCGCCGCCGACGGCTACTGGCCGGGTCCGGCCCAGTGGGAGTGCGCCGCGCACAGCGAGGAGGCGCCGGCCGAGCCGGCCACCAGCGGGATCATCGACCCGCCGGTGCACGCCATCGCGGTCGACCGCATCCTGGCCATCGCCTCGTCGCTCGGCGACCCCGAGTACTCCAGGACGCTGGAGTGGGTCAGGGGCATCTACCCCCGGCTGCTGGCCTGGCACCGGTTCCTGGCCCGCGACCGGGCCGACAAGCAAACCGGCCTGATGACGCTGTTCCACGGCTGGGAGTCGGGGACGGACAACTCGCCCCGCTGGGACGGCCCGTACGCGGGAGTGGAGGTGGGACCCGGCCTTCCGCGCTACCAGCGGAAGGACAAGGCGCACGTCGCGGACGCCGCGCAGCGGCCCACCGACCGCGAGTACGACCGCTACCTGTGGCTGATCGAGGAGGCCAAGCGGGCGTCGTACGACGCGGGGCTGCTCCGCCAGCGGGGTTCGTTCCAGGTCGGCGACGTGCTGTTCACCGCGATCTACGCCTGCGCGTCCGACCTGCTGGCGTCCTTGGCGGTGCGGCTGTCCGAAGGGGAGGACGCCGCCGAGCTCAAGGACTACGCCGCCCAGGCCAGGGCGGCTGTTTTTTGCCACGTCGACGAGGCATCGGGCCTGGCCGCCGACGTTGACCTCCGCACCAGGGCATGGCTGAAGACGGAGACCATCGCCGGCTTCGCGCCGCTGATCGCCGGGGTGATGCCGCTCAAGCTGCGCAAGCGGCAGGTGTCGCTGCTGCTCGGCGAGCGGTGGGCGGGGCACCCGACGTTCAAGTTCGCCGTGCCGCCGTCGACGACGCCGTACTCCGCCGCGTACAACCCCGCCTGCTACTGGCGGGGTCCGGCCTGGCCGGTCTTCACCTGGCTGCTGACCTGGGCGCTGTCGCGGACGGGTGAGTACGCCGCGGCAGCGGCGCTGCGTACCGCCTCGCTGGCGCAACTCGCCGACGAGACCTTCGGCGAGTACTACCACCCGGTGACGGGCGCGCCGCTCGGCTCGCTGCATCAGTCCTGGACGGCCGCGGTAGCTCTCGACTGGCTGCTCGAACAGGAGTAAACCTTCATCAGTGTCGCCGACGAGCCAGACCGTGGTTTTTTCCCTGGAGTGGGGGGAGAAAGCCACGGTTTACTCGGCTTACCCGGCGTTCAGGCCTCCGGCCACGCGTTGAGGACGTGCACGGCGCCGTCCTGCTCGACCAGGCGGGCGGGCAGCCGCAGCGTGGTCAGCCAGCCCAGGGCCTGACGGCCCCTGATGATGGCCGCGGTCGCGGCGGTGTTCGCGTCGGCGCAGGTGCCGGCCGCCACCGAGACCGTCCGCCAGACGGGCTTGGCCGGGCGGCAGGTGCGCGGGTCGAGGATGTGGTGCAGCACGTCGCCGCCGCGCTGCCACCGCCGGGCCACGGTCGACGACGTGGCGAGCCCGCCGTCGGTGATGCTCACCACCTGCGTGGCCCCGTCCACTGGCGCGTCGGGCAGCGCCGTCTTGTCCTGTACCCGTATCCGCCAGCCGCCGTCGGGCGACGGCCCCGCCACGGCGGTGTCGCCGCCCAGGCTGACGAGCACGCCGCAGCCGAGTGCGGACGCGATCCTGGCGGCGGCGCGGTCCGCCGCCCACGCCTTGACCGTCGCCCCGAGGTCGAGCTGCGTCTGCGCCGGCACGGTCAGCAGGTGCCGGTCGACGTCGACCCGCACCTCGCGCCACCCGGGGATCGTCCGCACGGTCACGGTGCCCGGCCGGCTCTCCGGGTGCGCCGCGGGCCCGGGACGGGAGAGGTCGGCGAAGTCCCGGTCGTAGCCGAGCGCGGACAGCAGGCCGCCCACGGTCGGGTCTACGTCTCCGTCGGTCAGCTGCGCCGCGCGGATCGCCACCGCCACGGCCTCGGCCAGCAGCGGGCTCACCGACACCGTGACGTCTCCGGACGCGCCCCGGGCCACGTTCGCCACCGCGACCAGCTCCGAGTCCGGGCGGAACCGGCTGCAGGCGAGGTCGAGCGCGAGCAGTTCGGCTTCGAGCAGTTCCCGGGCCGGCGCCAGCCGCCGGGGCTCGGCCACCACGAGCTGGACGAGCATGCCCAGTGCCGTCCAGGCATCGAACGCCGTGGCGTTCTTCGCCGCGGAGATCACGAGCCGCCCGAGGTGGAACCGAAGCCGCTGCCGCTGCTGCCGGACACGGGGCTGCTCACCGGCGACTGCAACCCGCTGGACGAGCTGCCGCTCGATGAGCTGCTTGAGCCGGTCGAGCTCGAGCCCGACGAACTCGAGCCGGACGAGCTGGAGCCGGACGAGGAGGTGCTGCCCTTCACGGCCGCATGGCTGGCACCAGGGAGGACGGCGACGACAACGCCGGCTACGGCGACGCTGGCGAGGCCTACGGTGACGGTGGTGGCGTTCAGCCGGCGCCGCCCTAGCTCGCGCTCGGCCACGGCGGCCGCGACCTGGCGTGCCCGTTCTCGGCCGTTCTGTCCCTGCCAGTTGTTCACACCAAACAGTTTTACATGGCTGACTGGAAGCACCGGAAGGGAAGCGTCTGAAGACATTCTGAATATTTCAGCCTCGTCATGGCCATCGCGCGCCGCGCCCGGCGGGGGCGCCTGAAGCCCCGCATGCAGCTTCGTGTGCGCGGAACCGCGCATTCAGCACGCCGTATCCAGGCCGCCCTTCCCCGGCTCGCGAGGTGCTGGTGAGGCGGCATCGGCACTGAGGACGACCGTCAAGGCGGATTCCGACGCACCGGGGACACGGGGGCCGGGAAGCTGGATGCGCACCAAGGCACTGAGCGCGGCGGCACCGCGACAAGGATCCTTAAGCACATCCGCGTCGAGCGGCTGAAGCGCCAACAGAGTTGTCACATCTTGCTGCCGCTCCAGCCCGGCCTTGAGCAGGAGGGTGCGCTGCCGTGTCCGCTCTCGCGCATTGGCCGCGTCGGCCTTCGCCTTAATGATGTCCGGCAACGCCACGCACAGCACGGTGACCACACCGGACGCGGCACACGCGATCGCAATGGCCGCGCTGTGACCGCCCATCAGGGCTCCCAGGCCACTGCCCGCGCTGACGGTGCACAGTGGCAGGCCGATGCGGGATATGGCACTGCGTTGCGTTTTCGACAGTCCCTGCATACGACCATCCTGGCTAAAGGGCATCTGCCTGCACGTGCATTGGCATGAACATTTGCTCGTGCATCTGCAAGTACACTAGCCGCGGCGACGCGGTTGGCGCGGATAGTTACCGCAACTTGGCGCCTCGTGTTGGCAATAACGCCACACTATGTCAGCCTCTCTAGAGAAGCCATAATCTCCCTAGAGAGATTATGCTTACCGTTTGCGCATACCCGTCTACGCAGGGCTTGCCCCAGCCGGGTACCGTTAGCTCTCTAGAGATGTTCACCACGGGAGGTGCGGGAGGTGCGGGAGGTGCGGGAGGTGCGGGAGGAGCGGGAGCTTGACTAGTGCCACCGGCGGCAGCCAGCCGAAGTACTGGCTGATCGCGGTGAACCTCGGCGAGGCGATCAACGGCGGCCGGTACGTGGCTGGATCGCGGCTACCGGGAGAGAACGACATCATGCGAGAGCACGGCGTCGCCCGCGCTACCGCACGGCAGGCCCTGGCTCAACTCGTCAACTGGGGGCTGGCGGAGGCTCGCAAGGGATCGGGGATCTACGTGCGCGAATTCCGGCCCATCGTGCGCGACGGCATCGAGCGTCTCGGCCCGTCGACCTGGCCGGCGGGAGCGTCGGTCTGGGCCGCGGAGACCGAAGGCCGCGAGATGGCGGTCGATCAACTGGAGGTAGCGCAGGCCGATGCTCCCGGCCACATCCGGGCGCTGCTCGGCCTCGCCGACGGAGGGCGGGCGGTGCTCCGCAGCCGCCGTTACGTCCTGGACGGCAAGCCAGTCCTGCTCTCGCGTTCCTGGCTCCCGACCGCCATCGCGGCCGGGAGCCCGATTACCCAGCCCGATCCGGGGGCAGGCGGTATTTACGCCCGGCTGGCCGAACTAGGGCACGCCCCCGTGCGGTTCCGTGAGGACCTGCGCTCGCGGATGCCACAGCCCACGGAGATCGAACGGCTCGCGCTCGCGCCGGGCACGCCCGTGGTGGAGATCTGCCGGATCGCATTCGATGCCGGCGGAACGCCGGTCGAGGCCAACGAGATGACCGCGGACGCGAGCGCCTACGTCTTCCGCTACGAATTCGACCGCTAGACCCGAGGGCCGGGGTCTAGCTGGTGACGTCGGCCGAGGTGAAGCGGGCCCAGGCGATCGACACGAACAGGACCGCGTAGACGGCGAAGCTCAGCAGGCCGTGCCAGAGGGTGGTCGTGTCGACCGGGGTGCGGAGCAGAGAGTCGAAGTCCAGCCACCAGTTCGTCGGCAGGTACGGGTTCACCGGGGCGAACTGGGGGACGTTCTCGATCACCTCGCTGGCGACCACGATGATCAGCGACGCCGCGATCGCGCCGATCGCGTGCTCGGTGAACGTGGAGATCGCCAGGGCGATCGCGCCGAACGCCGCCATCGCGGCGCACACGTACAGGGTCACCCAGAGCACGTGCAGCAGGCCGTCCGCGAGCGACACCGTCGTGCCCGACAGCAGCGTCACCGGGCCAGCGCCGAACAGCACCACCCCGGGGAGCAGGGCGATCACCGAGACGACGAACGTCGCGGTGACCGACCACACGACGATCGTCGCGTACTTGACCGCAAGCAGCCGGGTGCGCCCGGCCGGGACGGCGAGGAGGTAGCGCAGCGTGCCGTAGCCCGCCTCGCCGGCGATCGAGTCTCCCGCGACCACGCCGACCACGACCGGCAGCACCAGGATCAGCAGCAGCGACAGCGCGACGAACGTGAGGAACACGCCGTTGCCCGCGAGCTGGCTGAAGTACGCGGCGCCGCTGGCGCCCGGCCCGCGGCCGCCGCCACCGCCGTGCGGGTCGGCGGCCTTCAGGCCGATGCCGATCACCAGCGGGAACAGCGCGGCGACGAGCAGCAGCAGCTGGTTGCGGCGGCGGAAGAAGGTGACCCGCAGTTCGCTGGCGAAGAACCGCAGCGTGGCCCGGACGGCCACCGCTGCCGTTGCCTCGGGCATGGCAGCGGTCCCCGTCGCGGGAGCGCGCAGGTCCGTCGCGCCCTCAGCCAGCCTCGACATCGAAGCCCTCCCCGGTGAGGCCGACGAAAAGGTCCTCAAGGCTGGGCGCTTCCACCGTGAGGGCGCGGACGCCGACGCCGGCGTGCACGAGTTCGGCGGTGATCTTCTCCGGGGCGATGTCGCCAAGCTCCGCCGTGACCAGGTCAGCGCCGGCTTGGGGGCCGGCCAGGCCGAGCTTCGCCAGCACCTCGGCGGCGGTCGCGGTGTCGGCGGTGCGGACCGCGACCCGGGGGGCGGCGGTGCGGCGCAGCGCGGTCAGCTCGCCCTGGAAGACGAGCCTGCCCAGCCGCATGACGCCGACGTGCGTGGACACCTGCTCCACCTCGGCAAGCAGGTGCGAGGAGACGAAGACCGTGATCCCGTCGGCCGCGATCTGGCGGACGAGCGTCCGCACCTCCCGGGTGCCCTGCGGGTCGAGGCCGTTGGTCGGCTCGTCGAGGACGATGAGGTCGCGCGGCACCAGCAGGGCCGACGCGATCGCCAGGCGCTGCTTCATGCCGAGGGAGTAGTTGCGGAACTTCTTCCCCGCGGCGGCGAGCAGGCCCACCCGCTCCATGGCCTCGCTGATCCGCGCCTTCGCCGTCTTGCCCGGGGCGCTGGCGTCGGCGGCGTCGTAGCGGACCAGGTTGTCCCAGCCGGACAGGTACGGGTAGAACGCCGGGCCCTCGACCAGCGAGCCGACCCGGGACAGCACCCGGGTCGTGCCTTCCGGCATGGGGACGCCGAGCACCCGGGCGGTGCCGCTGGTCGGGTAGGCCAGGCCGAGAAGCATGCGGATCGTGGTGGTCTTCCCCGACCCGTTCGGACCGAGGAAGCCGTAGACCGAGCCGCGCGGCACGGCCAGGTCAACGTGGTCGACGGCCACCTGGCCGCCGCGGAAACGCTTAGTCAGCGCGGAACTGGCGATCGCCAGCTCCGCGCTGTGCCCGTCCGGGGTCATGGTCATGGGGTGGTGTGCCCCACCGCCGCGTACAGCACGCTCGGCGTCACGGCGCCGAGGTAGACCTCGCCGCCCGTCATGAGCATCGAGACCATGCTGGTGGTGACCAGGGTGCCGGTCCCCCAGCTGCCGGAGACCGGCTTAGCCGAGCCCAGGAGCGCGTTCAGCAGTTCCCGCTGGGAGACGCTGATCCCCTGGTTGCTGGCCGAGATGCCCGGCTGGCTGGCGGAGGGGCCGGGCGTGGCGCCCGAGCCCACGCCGAAGCCCTTGCTGAGGTCGGCCTGCGGGAAGGAGACCACCGTGAGCCAGCCCTTGCCGTAACTGCCGAAGCCGCTGGTGC
>DAHWEX010000616.1 GCA_027326205.1 Actinomycetota bacterium | reverse complement strand
AGCGTGTCGATGACCGCCTTGCACTCGCCGGTGGTCAACTCGCGCGGGTCACGCCGCCCCGACGAGGACAGGCAGTGCACGCACGACAGGTTGCACGCGTAGGTGAGCTCCCAGGTCAGGCAGATGGGCGCGTCGAGGCCGAGCTGGAACAGGTCGGTGAGCTTCCCCGGTGCCGGTGTCGCGGGGGACGGGGTCACGGCTTCAGGCGCCAGAGTCATGCCTGCGAATCCTCTTTTTCCTGGTGTTGAGAGTCACGTTGATCCCCGATGACACGGGCAGAAAAAAGAGGATTCGTCCGTTCGGTGATCATGTTCGAGGAGGCGAGCGCGGCGAGCGCCCGGGCGTACGCCGGAAGCTCCGCTTCCCGGACGCCCGCCGCGAGGCACGCGGCCCGGGCGCTGGGGTGGTCGGCCAGGGACCTGACCACCGCCAGCACCGTCTGATTCTTGAGGAACGAAAGCCGCCGGGTGCCGAAGTGATACAGCAGCGCGCCGAACGGCTCGGGCCGCAGCGACACCCGCGCGTCGACCTGCCAGGCGCGGTCGAGGTCGAAGGTAACCGGCGTCACGGGAGCGCCGGGCCTAGTAGACGCCGCACATGCCGTCGATCGAGACCTCTTCCACGAGCAGCTCGTCGCTGGTCAGGGCCGCCGTCTCCGCCTCGGGCCCCGTGGTGGAAAGCCCCGTGGTGGAAAGCGCAGTGGTGGAAAACGCAGTGGCGGAAAGCACGGTGGTGGAAACTTCGGGCATGGGGACCTCCGCACGCATTAGTGGCACCAAGTGCCACTGAAGGACATTGACAGGAGCCTAAACGGCACCACGTGCCGAAATCAAGGTTCCTTACGCATTGTGACAACCCCGCTGCCCCGCTAGCGTAAGCTTGGGCCTCTCCCCCAAGGACGGTGATACCAGTGCCGGCACCCGCGGCAGGCGGCGGCGCGGAGCACGGCGGCCCGGCACAGCAGGGTGGAAGCGCTCATCCGGGACGCCGGCGGGCGACGTCGCGCGCCGAGCTTGAGCAGGTGGCGTTCGGCCTGTTCACCTCCCGCGGCTTCGACGCCACGACCGTGGACGAGATCGCGGCGGCCGCGGGGATCGGCCGGCGGACGTTCTTCCGCTACTTCCCGTCCAAGAACGACGTCCCCTGGGGAGCGTTCGAAGACGAGCTCGACCGCATGCGCGTGCGACTGAAGGCCTGCCCGCCCCAGGTCCCGCTGATGGACGCGATCAGGCTGGCGCTGATCGACTTCAACCGCGTCGCCCCCGCGCAGGTGCCGCTGCACCGCCGGCGGATGGAACTGATCCTGCGGGTGCCGACGCTGCTCGCGCACTCGACGCTCCGGTTCACCGCCTGGCGCGCGGTGGTCGCCGAGTTCGTCGCCGAGCGCACCGGCCGCCGCCCGGACGACCTCGCGCCGCAGGCGATCGCGCACGCGGTCCTCGGCGTGTCCGTCGCCGCCTACGAGCACTGGCTCGACGACCCGGATGCCGACCTGGGCACCCTCCTCGACGACGCGATGCGGGAACTAGCCGCCTCGTTCGGCTCGACCCTCGGCTGAGGCCACTCCCGGCCGGCCGGCCGCTGCCGCCAGTAAAGACCAACATCTAAATCCGGCGGAACGGGTCCTGTCTTCGCGTAAATCCCGGCAATGTTTACGTTTACCTGCCGGGTGCGGAGTACGGGAGCTTCGCGGATCGCTATCCGGCACGGCATCCCTGGCGGCGACTTCGCCTCGCCCCTGGCCGTCGTGCCGTGCGCACCAGGGCGGTTATCGCCGCTGACCAGTTCGGCGCGGCGGCGAGGCGGCCGCGAACGCGGACCCGCGCTCCACGCCGAGGCATTTATCCGGATTTTCGCGATTTGTAAAATCTGTCCGCCTGCCGATAACGCGGAAACTTTTTTTCCGGGGTAAAGAAAATAGCCCTCCGGCGGATTTTATTTACATCGGGCGAAAAGTTTACACGTTGCGGCTCGGCGTCACCGGCCCGGCGGCGCCCCGCGACTCCGCACACGCGGCCTTCGCCGGACCGAACCGGCGGCACGCCCCTTCCGTTGCTCTGAGTGAGTGAATGACTACGTGAGGGCGGCTGGTCTGATGAGTACGGCGTGCGGTGAGCTCACGGAGCGCGAGGAGCGGGTCCGGGTGGTCGAGTTCTGGCGGGCCGTCGAGGTCTTCAGCCCGCAGCCGCTGCCCCGGCCGGACACGCGGAGCGGGGTCGTCGACATCGCGGCGGAGGCGCCGGCGCCGTGGGAGGCGGGGTCGCGGCACTACGCGCCGGCGCCTGCGGGGAAGGTGTGGCGGCACGAGGTGTTCGGCGGGGTTTTTCAGCTGAGCCGGGTACGCGACGCCCTCACCGGCCTGTACGGGCCGGACGCCGGCGGCGGGCAGCGGGAGACCGCGAAGGGGCAGTCCGCGCTGTTCGCCTGCACCCTCGACGAAGCCGGCCAGTTCGTCTCCCGCACCGCGGTGCTCTCGGCGTGTGCCTGGGCGGTCGCCCGGGCACTGGCGGCACCGGAAAACCCGTCGCTGACGGACTTCGGCAAGGACGCGCGCCAGTTCGCCGCGGACCTGGCGCGGCTCGCCGGTGCGGACGGCGCGGCGGCTCCCCTGCTAGCCGGCGGCGCGCCGACCGGCCCCGGTGCCGCTGAGCCAGGCCGGGGCGGTGCCGCGCCCGCGAGCCCTCCGGCCCCGGAGCCGGGAGACGCCGCGGCGGGCGATCGACAGGCGCGTCCGCCGGGCGGTGCCGACCTGGTCCGGTTCGCGGCGGGGCTGGGGGAACGGCTCGGGGTGGCGGACGCGCTGCGGCCGGGCGGCCTGCGGGTGCGGTCCTACCTGGTGGACGCCGACCGGGCGGCCAGGCAGACCGCGCCGCCGTTCCTGAACGGCTGCTACGCCGACGATCTCGCCCGGGTCGCCGCCGCGGTCGCCGACGGCGACGCGGGCGCCGGGCTGACCGCCTACCTGACCGGCGGCGCGCGCATCGACACCGGGCAGCGGGCCGACGTGCGGACGCGGCCGCAGGCGGTATGGGACGGCTGCCTGCCCGGCCGCATCCCGGCCGGGCGCTGGCCGGCCGACCTCGACCGGTCACTGGCGCTCAGCCAGCAGTTCGCCGTCAACGAGATCATCGCCCGCCTCGGTGACGCGCCTGGGCTGGTCGCCGTCAACGGGCCGCCGGGCACTGGCGAGACCACGCTGCTACGCGAGCTGATCGCGGCGGTCGTCGTCGCCCGGGCCGAGCGCATCGCGGAGCTGGCCAGCCCCGCCGACGCGTTCGACCCGGGCGCGCAGCGCCGCTGGCGGTCCGGCGGCACCCGGCACGCGGTCACGCCGCTGATCCCGTCGCTGACCGGGGCGGAGATCGTGATCGCGTCCTCGAACAACGGCGCGGTCGAGAGCGTCGCCGCCGAGATCTCCGGCCCGGCCGCCATCGGCGGCCAGTGGCGCGCGGCCGCCGCCCGGGTGGACTACTTCACCGCGACCGCCCGGCTGGTGCACGGGGAGGGCGCGTGGGCGATGATCGGGGCCCGGCTCGGCAACGCCGCGAACCGCCGGGCCCTCACGGAAACGTTCTGGTGGGGCGCGCCGGGCCGGCCAGACGGCGGCCTGCCCGACCTGCTCGGCCGGCCGGCGGGGCGCCCGGCCGGCTGGGACGCCGCGCGGGCGGAGTTCCGGGCCGCCGCCGAGCGGGTCGCGGCGCTCACCGCCGAGCGCGCCGGG
>DAHWEX010000612.1 GCA_027326205.1 Actinomycetota bacterium | reverse complement strand
TCTAGCGTCGGCAGCGCGGAGGGACCTCAGCGTTGGGACATGCGGACGAATGAAAAGACCGTCAGGAGGCCGACGGCCGCGATGATCAGCGCCACGATGAGGCTGTGCACGAGGATCCCGATGATGACCGCCACCGCGACGGCGACCGCGGCCAGTGCCCCGATCACGAACTGGACCTCGGTCGGCGTCTCGTGAACCGGGCCATCCTCTTGCACTTTTCCCGCCGCCCAGGCCCGAACCCGCGGCGGTACCCGCCCCCGCGACGGCGCGCGCCGCCGGTACCGCCCGCGCGCAGGTGCGCTGACGTCATCCGCCGACGGCATCGGCTCCTCGAGCAGGCTCTCGCCCGCCGCGATATCCACCAGTTCCGGCATTTCCGGCATTTCCGGCGCGAGATCCGGCGGCAGCCCCGAGTCCGGCGGCGGCTCGGAGTCGGCCCCCGGGGCGGTCACGAGCGTGCCCGCCACGACCGGAGCATGACCGTCTGGCCCGAGGTACGCGGTTCCCCAGTGACTGCCCGAACCGTAAACCAGCAGGCCGGCGCCGTAGGTTCCGGCCAGTTCGGCCTGCGTCGCGAAGTCCGCCGGGCTGAACTCGCCGAGTTCCGCGCGGGTGCGCCACCAGCCAAGCTCAAGACCGTCCGGGTACCTCGCGGCGGCTTCCTCCCGCAGCACCCGCAGGTCGGCCTCGGACAGCGCGAAGCCCGCCGCGTCGCCCGGCGCGAGCCCGCCGCCGACGGCGGGCGCCGCCTCGACGCACAGGTGGACGACGAGGTAGACGCCCTCGTCGTCGACCCAGCGTCCGCCGTAGAGCAGGCCGCCCGTGTCGCGCTGCTCCTGAGCCGCGGACTCCGCCGCCCGCCTTAGCCCCCGCGCGACCTCCGGGTCCACCAGCACGGCGCCGTCTCCGCCGGAGAACGCCCGGTACCCGGCGTACGCGCCCCGCGGCTGGAACGCGAATGACACTGCCTCTTCTGTCACGCGACTGCCCTTCTCACCGAGTTAGCCCGTACCGACGATCCCGGTAGAGCACCGCACTACCCCGAGACCGGGCGGCTATGCTGCGCTTTCCCCGCTCTCGCGTGAGCTGATAACCGGGCGGCCGCCCGGGGCCGCCGGCTAGCTGGCATGATCGGGGGATGAGCATCATCAAGATCAACGCGATCACCGTGCCCGCGGACGGCGGGGACGAGCTCGCGCAGCGGTTCGCGGCCCGGGCGGGCGCGGTGGACAACCAGGACGGGTTCGAGGGATTCGAGTTGCTCAAGCCGACCGACGGGCGGGCCACCTGGCTGGTGCTGACCCGCTGGCGCGACGAGGACGCGTTCAAGGCGTGGCTGAACTCGCCCGCCTTCGGCCACGGGCACCGCTCCGCCACCGAGCGGGCGGGCGGCGAGGCACCCAAGCCGGTCGGCCTGCACAGCGAACTGTGGTCCTACGACATCGCCGGCGGCTCGCCCGGTTCCGCCGGCTGACCAAAACGGTCGGTGACCTGGACGAATTAGCCCGACTGGGGTGTCTGGGCGGTTAAATCAATAACGTCTATAGTCGGACCATGCTGGATGTCACGAGGCTCCGCGTGCTGGTGGCCGTTGCCCGGCACGGGTCGGTGACCGCGGCGGCGCACGCGCTGAACTACGCGCAGCCGTCCGTCAGTCACCACCTCGCGCGGCTTGAGGCGGAGACGGGCACCAAGCTCGTGCAGCGGGCCGGGCGGGGCATCCGGCTCACCGACGCGGGACGGCTGCTCGCCGAGCGGGCCACCGAGGTGATCGGCCGTCTCGACGCGGCGGAGAACGAGCTCGCGGTCTTCGCCGGGCTGCGCGCCGGGCGGCTGCGGCTCGCCGCGTTCCCCTCCGCGCTCGGCACGCTCGTGCCGGCCGCCGCGGCGATCCTGAACGAGCGCCATCCCAGCGTTGACCTGCGGCTCACCGAGGCCGAGCCGCCGGAGGCGCTGCGGATGCTCAGGGCCGGGTACGTGGACGTCGCGCTGGTCTTCCGGCACGAGGCCGCCGACGGCGGCCGGACCACGCCCAGGGAGCGGGAGCCCGGGCCGCGCCGGGCGGACACGGCGGACGACCCGCTCCCGGCGGCGGAGCAGGACGGCCTGCGCGAGCAGGTGCTGCTCTCCGAACCGGTGCACCTGATCATGCCGGACACGGCGGTGTGCGGCGGCGAGCCGCCGCTCGCGCCCGCGGTGACCGAGCTATGGCCGGCCGACCTGGCCCGGCTGGCGGAGTACCGCTGGATCGCCGGCTGCGACCGCTGTCGGGAGCACCTGCTGCGGCAGTGCGCGCTGGCCGGGTTCGCCCCAAAGATCGCGTTCACCACCGACGACTTCGTCGCGGCGCAGGCCCTGGTGACGGCTGGCCTCGGGGTCACGCTGCTGCCGGAACTCACCCTGCGCGCGGCCCGCAACCCGGGCGTGCGCACCGCCCGGCTGCGCGGGACGCGGCGCTGCGTCGTGGCGCTCCGTTACGGCGAGCCGCCCGACCCGCCCGCGACCGCGGTGCTGCTCGACGCGCTCCGGGCCGCCGCGGCGGGTGCTCCCGCCGGCTCGGACGCGCCGTCGGCGGAGGCCGCCTCCGTCACCGGGTAGGCGAACCTGGCCGCCACCCGGCGGCCCAGCCGCTGCATCGGCTTCTCGACGAAGTAGAAGGTCAGCGCGCTCACCCCGACGATCACCACGAGCAGCCCGGCGAAGAGCAGCACCTGATCCGGCATCGTGTGCTTGCGGTGCAGCGCCGGGATGGTGCGGTAGGCGTTGAGCACGAGCGGGTGCAGCAGGTAGACCGAGTAGCTGATCATGCCGAGCCACGCGCACCAGCGGGGAACGCGCAGGTTCCGCACCGCCAGCCCGATCCCGAACGTCGCCCCGGCCAGCAGCACCGACGTCGCCCACTGCACCTGCCAGTGGTGCCCGTACCGGGCGCCGTGCCAGATGCCCGCGTAGGTGAGCAGGGCGAGGACGCCGACCGCGATCGCCGCCGCCGCGACCCGGCTGACCTGCTTCTGCTCCGCCCGGTAGATCAGCGTGCCGGTGAACATCAGCGCCAGGATCACGCAGCCGGACCACCGGTAGGGATAGTTCTGGTTGGTCGTGACGAGGACGAGAACGACAAGCGCGGCAAGCGTCGTCCCGGCCCTGGCCGCCCACGACCGCGACCGGGACAGCACCGCGAGCGCCAGGCCGGCGAGGATCAGCGCGTCCGTGACCGCGTTGATGGTCACCGCCTTGCCCCCGGAACTGTTCACCCAGACGCCGATCGCCGCCATCGGGAACACTCCGCCGAGCGCCACCGCGGCGACCGCGAAGCCGGACGCGTACCAGCCACTGCGCCGGTGTATCCCCCAGGCGAACAGCGCGGCGAGCAGCAGGTAGAAGAGCATCTCGTACGACAGGGTCCACGCGACGTCCGGCAGGTTGAGGCCGGCGACCAGGTTCTGCAGCATGAACAGCCAGCCGAGGACCGCCGCAAGCGGGTGCTTCCCGGCGTTGTAGATGGTTCCGTGCCCCGTCCGGTACAGCACGAGCGACAGCACGAGCCCGAGCAGGAACATCGGGTAGAGCCGGAAGGCACGGCTGATCCAGAACCCGCGGATCGAGCCCTTGCGTTCCAGCGAGGCCGGCACGATGTAGCCGCTGACCAGGAAGAACACGAAGACGCCGTACTGCCCGAGGTTGAGCCACTGGTACAGGAAGGACCGGGCGGGCAGCAGCAGGATGCTCGACGCGTGGTCGAAGACCACGCACAGGGCGGCGAAACCGCGCAGCGCGTCGAGCCACGCCAGCCTGCTGGCCCGGCCCCGGGGGGACCCGGCCCCGCGCGCGCCGGCGTCGCGCGGTTCTCTGATGGCAGGCGTGCTCTCGGACATTTGCTTGACGTTACCGCACGCGCGCAGCCGCAGGCCGCGGGCCGGGAACCCCGGCGACACGCAAAGCCATCGGGGCTATCGCTATACGTATACCGAGCGCGACGGGTAGGTTACCTCTATGCCGACAGAGCCCCTTGCTGACGGTGCCCTGCGAACCAGCCCTCCTCGCTGGCTCACCGAAGAGGAACAGCGCGCATGGCGCACCTTCATCCGCCTGGCGCAGTCCCTGATGCGCCAGCTCGACCGGGACCTGCACCCTTTCGGGCTTTCCATGCACGACTACGAGCTCCTTGTCGAGCTGTCGGAGGCACCGCAGAGCCGGATGCGGATGACCGAGCTGGCCGACCGGACCGCACAGTCTCGCAGCAGGCTCTCGCACCAGGTCAACCGGATGGAGGCCAGGGACCTGGTCGCCAGGGAAGGCTGCGAAGGCGACAAGCGCGGCACGTTCGCCGTGCTGACGGCGCACGGCCTGACCACGATCGGGCAGGTGGCGCCCTACCACCTGGCCAGCGTTCGCGAGCATTTCATGGACCAGCTCGGCCCGGCGGAACTCACCGCCCTGACCAGCACCTGCGACCCCGTCCTGCACAACCTGCGGCTGATCCGCGACCGGGACTGAGCAGACCAGTAACGGCACACCGAACGGACGGGTGCTCCGCCCGCGGCGCGCGCGAACTCAGAAGAGCACCGACATGAACTCGCCCACCTCGGCGAAGCCCGCCCGCAGGTAGGTGGCGCGCGCCGGGGTGTTGAAGTCGTTGACGTAGAGCGACACCACCGGGGAGATGGACGCGCGGGCCAGTTCGACCACGGCGGCCATGCCGGGGGCGGCCACGCCTCGGCCGCGGAACTCCGGGCGGACCCAGACGCCCTGCACCTGGCACGCCGACGCGGTGGCGGCGCCGACCTCGGCTTTGAAGATCACCCGGCCGTCCTCGATCCGGGCGAACGCCCGGCCGGCGCGGACCAGTTCCGCGACCCGCGCCCGGTAGGACGCGCCGCCGTCCCCGTTGAGCGGCGAGATGCCGACCTCCTCGGTGAACATGGCGATGGAGGCGGGCAGCAGGATGCCGAGCTCGTCCGCGCGGACGCGCCTGACGGCAGGGTCGGCCGGAACCGGCGACGGGCCGTCGATCGCCATCAGCGGCTGCGCGGCCCGGACGTCACGGGCCGGCCCCCAGTACGGGCGCAGGAGCCCCCACAGTTCGCTGACCGCACTGGACGTGCCGACGATGGACGAGCAGCGCCGCCCCTGGCGCAGCGCCCGGTCGGCGAACGCGGCGACGGCCGCCGAGGTAGCCTGCACCGGAACCAGGTTGGCACCGCTGCAGCAGAGCGAGGTCAGCCGTCCTGCCTGCTCGAAGCCCCACATCTGGGCACCGAGCCGCCCGGCGTCGAGCCCGAAGGCCCTGATCCTCGACTCGACGAACACGTTCGCCACCGGATCCGCGGCGCAGACCGCAAGGGCCGCCGCCTGGTCGCGGTCGTCCAGCAGCCGTGCCTGGTCCGAACGCTGCCTAACGCGCAACATAATGCCAGCCTAGCCGCACCCCCCAACAACCGCAGCCCGGGCCACCGATACCCGGGGAGGCACCGCCCCGGGAGAGTTACGGCACCGGGTCGGGTGTGGGGGCGCAGGTGGCGTTGACCAGGCCGGGCTGTTCCGGGACCGTGCCGCTGGCCAGGTAGGTATTCAGGTAGCTCTGCACGCAGGCGTCGGCCGGCGACTCAAGCGACTGGCCGTGGTTGCCGCCGCCCTCGACCACGACCATGCGGGCGGTGGGCAGGAGCCTGTGCGCGTCCTGTGCCCCCGCGTACGGCGTGGCGGCGTCGAGGGTGCCCTGCAGCATCAGCACCGGCGGCAACCCCGCGCCGTTGACCTGGAACGGCTTAGCCGGCCCGGTCACCGGCCAGAACGCGCACGCCGCGTTGAACCAGGCGTTGCCCCAGGCGTAGAAGGGCGCGGTCCGGTCGACGCGCTCGGTGTCCGACTGCCACTTCGACCAGTTACGCGGCCAGTTCACGTCCGCGCAGTCGACCGCGTTGTAGACGGCGAACTCGTTCTCGTTCTGCGCGCCCCACTCCTGGAACTGGGCGACGAGGCTGGCGCTGTTCCCGTTATCGAGGTAGGCGGACAGCGCCTGGGCGAAGGCCGGCCACAGCGAGTTCGTGTAGCCGCCCATGATGATCGTGTCGTCGAGTTCGTCCGGGCCGATCAGCGGGCCGTTGGGCCCGTTGACCGGGTTCTTCGCAAGCGACGCGCGGATCTTGTAGTAGGCCGCCTGCACCTGCGCCGCGGTGCCGCCGAGGTGGTAGGCGGCGTCGTACTTCGCGGTCCACGCGAAGAACGCCTCGATCCGGCCCTGGAAGGCGTAGTCCTGGCTGATGTTGTCCTGGTACCACGCCCCCGTGGGGTCCACCGTCGAGTCGAGGACCATGCGCCGCACGTGGCCAGGGAAGAGCGTGCCGAATACCTGGCCCAGGTACGTGCCGTAGGAGAAGCCGTAGTAGGTCACCTGCCGCACGCCGAACGCCTGGCGGATCGCGTCCATGTCCCGCGCCGCGTTCACGGTCGTCTCATACGGCAGGAACCAGCCGTAGCGCCGCTCGCACGCGGCGGCGTAGGACTTCGCCCGGTTGATCAGCACCTGCTCAGCGGCGGCGTTCGCCGGGACGTAGTTGGGGCGCACTCCCTTGAAGAAGTTCGGGTCGCAGCTCAGCGAGGGGCTGGAGGCGCCGACGCCGCGCGGGTCGAAGCCCACCACGTCGTAGGTCGCCGCCACCTGCGCGCTGATCCCGCCCGCGACCGCGGCCGCGAGGTAGCGCCCGGACGCGCCCGGGCCGCCAGGATTCACGAGCATCACGCCCTGCTGCTGCGACGCCGGCGCGGTCGCGGGCGCCATGGACAGCGCGATCGTGATCTTCCGGCCGGCCGGGTCGGCGTAGTTCAGCGGCACCTGGAGCGAGGTACACCGCAGGCCGGCGAGTTGCCCGGGGCACGCCTGCCAGTGCAGCGCGGACACCGCGGCCGCCGTCGGCACGACGGCCGCCGACCCGGCGGCATCGCTCCGCGCCGCCGCCGACGCCTCGCTCTGCGCGCTGGCCGTGCCCGACGTCGCCGCCGCGCCCGGACTGCCCGGCGCCGACGCGTTCGGCGACGACGCGGGTGCCGACGACGAACCCGCGCCGGACGTGCACGCGGACAGGCCTACCGCGGCCGCCAGCGCCGCGGCAGCGGCCAGCGCGGACGGAGCACGGGGAATCAGCATGGGCTCCATCTTGCCGTACGCCGGAAGGGACCGGGACGTCGTCTCCGTCGCCGCGGGCGCGGGCCGTTACCGACCGTTGCGAGTCGGAAACCCAAACCCAACAAAAACTCTCAGGCGGTGCGTTTAACGCCCCTGCCACCGGTAATAACTGAAAGTCATCAGTAAGCAACACGATGTCGCTAAATCGACACTCATCGTTGCCATTTGCCGGTTTACGTAACGAGATTCGGCAAGAGGCACACAACGCCGAATTTTTTCTCGCGTCATGAGCAAATATCCGACACTGTCTGCCGTAACCCAACAAGCGTGTCAGGCGTCATACTTTTAAGTGTTCGGACACTATTGAGGGGGTAGTGAATGCTGGCTAGACATCGCCAGTCGCTGATTCTGCAGGCCGTCAGAAACGACGGTAGCGCACGGGTCAGTGATCTCACGCAGCAACTCGGCGTCTCTGACATGACGATCAGACGCGATCTCGAGGTGCTGGCCAAGGACGGACTGGTGGAGAAAGTCCATGGCGGCGCGGTTCTGCCCGGGTCACATGCTGGTCATGAGCCCGGCTTCGAGGACAAACTCGTCCTAGAGCGCCCGGAGAAGAACACGATCGCGCGTTCGGCCGCGGCACTGGTGCGGCCCAACACGGCGGTTGCCATCGCCTCGGGAACGACCACGTTCGCGCTGGCCCAGTGCCTGCTCGACGTGCCCGGGCTCACGATCGTCACGAACTCCCTGCGGGTGGCAGGGCTGTTCGGGACGCCTCATGGGCCAGAGGCGAGTTCGGTAGTGCTCACCGGCGGCGTCCGTACGCCGTCGGACGCACTCGTCGGTCCGGTGGCGGACCTGACGATCGGATCACTCCACTTCGACACGCTGTTCCTCGGCTGCACCGGGCTCGACCCCGAGGTGGGCCTGACCACGCCGAATCTCGCCGAGGCGGAGACGAACCGGGCGCTGATCAACCGGGCACGCAGGGTGGTCGTGCTCGCTGATCACTCCAAGTGGGGCGTTGTCAGCCTCGCGTCGTTCGCTCCGGTCGAGAAGATCAGCGTGCTTGTGACCGACGCGCTCCTCCCGGCGGAGGCGCACGCCGCGCTGGCCGGGCGGGTGGGCGAGATCGTCATTTAGCACCAGGGCCCGGCACCCTCCAGCGCGCGCCCGGAGGGAGACGGGCTCACCAGGGTGGGGATACCCAGCTGCCCTTGTCCGGGACGGCGGGGCCGGAACGCGGAGACCGCGCTCCGGCCCCGCCCCCGGACCTCGGGGATCACTAGCTAACGGTCACGACCGGCTGGCCGGGCGCCTCTTCCGCGCCGTCCGCGGCTGCCTGCTCGGCGAGCCGCATGGCCTCGTCGATCAGGGTCTCCACGATCTTCGACTCGGGCACCGTGGCAACCACCTTGCCCTTGACGAAGATCTGGCCCTTGCCGTTGCCCGAGGCGACGCCGAGGTCCGCCTCACGGGCCTCGCCGGGGCCGTTGACCACGCAGCCCATGACGGCGACGCGCAGCGGGACCTCAAGCCCGGTCAGGCCGGCGGTCACCTCTTCGGCCAGCTTGTAGACGTCCACCTGGGCCCGGCCGCAGGACGGGCAGGAGACGATCTCGAGGCCGCGCTGGCGCATGCCCATCGACTCGAGGATGCCGATGCCGACCTTGACCTCCTCGACCGGCGGCGCGGACAGCGACACCCGGATCGTGTCGCCGATGCCCTGCGAGAGCAGCGCGCCGAAGGCGGTCGCGGACTTGATCGTGCCCTGGAACGCCGGGCCCGCCTCGGTCACGCCGAGGTGCAGCGGGTAGTCGCACTGGGCGGCGAGCAGGCGGTAGGCCTTGATCATCACGACCGGGTCGTGGTGCTTGACCGAGATCTTGATGTCGCGGAAGCCGTGCTCCTCGAACAGCGAGCACTCCCAGAGCGCCGACTCGACCAGCGCCTCGGGCGTCGCCTTGCCGTACTTGGCGAGCAGTCGCTTGTCCAGCGAGCCGGCGTTCACCCCGATCCTGATCGGGGTGCCGGCGTCGGAGGCCGCCTTCGCGATCTCCTTGACCTTGTCGTCGAACTCCTTGATGTTGCCCGGGTTCACCCGCACGGCCGCGCAGCCGGCGTTGATCGCCGCGAACACGTACTTCGGCTGGAAGTGAATGTCGGCGATCACCGGGATCTGCGACTTCTTCGCGATCGCGCCCAGTGCGTCGGCGTCGTCCTGTGACGGCACCGCGACCCGCACGATCTGGCAGCCGGCGGCGGTCAGCTCGGCGATCTGCTGCAGCGTGGCGTTCACGTTCGCGGTCAGCGTCGTGCACATGGACTGGACGCTCACCGGCGCGCCGCCGCCGACCGGGACGTTCCCCACCATCAGCTGACGGGAGTGTCGCCGCGGTGCGAGCGGCGCCGGAGGAGTAGCTGGCATGCCAAGGTCAACGCTCATTGATTTCCATCCGTCGTATGATCGGCACTCTCTCGGGGTCTGCGCAGGAGGCCCCGCGGGGAAACACAGTCCATTCTCGCCCAGCCCCTGAACCGCTCGGCCGCCAAACCTGACCCCCGCGTCAGCCTGACGCCGAATAGTCACAAGTCCGTCACCCCGCGTTCACCCGGAGCGCGAGGCGCCGGCGGTCCGCGCTCCTACCCGAAGTTCACCGGGTTGATGATGTCGGCGGCGATGAGCAGCAGCGAGAAGGCGACGACCACGGCGAAGATGCCGAAGCTGACCGGGATCAGCTTACGGTAGTCGAACAGGCCCGGGTCGGGCCGGCCCCGCAGCCGGGCGAACCAGGCCCTGATCCGCTCCCAGATCACGACCGCGACGTGCCCGCCGTCCATGGGCAGCAGCGGCAGCAGGTTGAACACGCCCCAGAAGATGTTGAGCGACGCGATCAGCAGCAGCACCCAGCTCACCTTGGCCTGCCAGCCTCCCGGCGCGGCGACCTCGTTACCGGTTGCCTGTGCCGCGCCGACCACGCTTCCCACGTTGCCCGCGGCCGAGCACGCCCGGTCCTGGGTGAACAGCGACGGCACGGCGGCGGGCAGTCCGCCGATGGCCTGCACCGAGCCGGTGACCACCCCCGAGAAACCGGTGCCGACGGACTTGACCGCGTCGAGCGGGCCCTGCCGCTGGAAGGTGGTGGTCGTGGCGGGCGCGATGCCGAAGTAGCTGCCGTGCCCCTTCACCTCGACGAGGGACGTGTGCAGGGTCAGCGAGCGCCCGCCGCGAAGCACGGTCAGCGTGACCGGCGTGCCCGGCTTGGCCTTCAGGATCGCGTTCTGGAGCTGCGTCCAGGTCGACACGGCGACCCCGCCGAACGACGTCACCCGGTCGCCCACCTGCAGGCCGGCCTTGGCCGCGGGCGACTCCGCTTCCCCGGCCGTGCTGCTGTTCCCGTTCAGCAGCGCCTGCTCGCTCGTGGGGACGCAGGGCGCCACCGTGCCGAGTTGCGTGGTGTTGCTGCTGGCCACGTTCTCGACCCCGATGCCGAGCGCGACCACGAAGATCAGCACGGCCGCGAACAGGAAGTGCATGAACGACCCGGCCGCGAGCACGATCAGCCGCTGCCAGGCCGGCGCGCGGCGGAACGCCCGCGGCTCGTCTTCCGGGTCCACCTCCTCAAGCGAGGTCATCCCGATGATCTTGACGAACCCGCCGGCCGGCAGCGCCTTGACGCCGTACTCGGTCTCGCCGCGCCGCGTGGACCACAGCGTCGGGCCGAACCCGAAGAAGTACTGGGTCGCCTTCATGCCGAACCGCTTGGCCGCGACAAAGTGCCCGGTCTCGTGCAGCATCACCGACACGACCAAGGCGACAAGGAAGATCAGCCAGCCAAGCGCTTGCACCTAGGTCTTCTCCTTCTTGACGAGGCCTCAACGAGCCTTGAAGGGGCCTCACGCGTGCCGGGTCAGCTCCCGGGCCCGGGCCCGGGCCCAGCCGTCCACCGCGAGGACATCCTCAATCGTGGTCGCCCCCGTACGCGACGTGTCGTGCTCCGAGAGTACGCGAGCTACAGTGTCAACGATCCGGGTAAACGAGATACTTCCCGCGAGGAAGTCCGCCACGCACGCTTCGTTGGCCCCGTTGTAAACGGCGGGCGCGGTGCCGCCGGTCCTGGCGGCCTCCCGGGCCAGCGCCACGGCGGGGAAGGCATCGTTGTCCAGCGGCTCGAACGTCCAGGAGGCGGCCTTCGTCCAGTCGCAGCCCGGTGCCGCCCCCGCCACCCGGTCCGGCCAGGCCAGGCCGAGCGCGATCGGCGTCCGCATGTCCGGCGGCGACGCCATCAGGACCGTCGCGCCGTCGCAGTACTCGACCATCGAGTGCACGACGGACTGCGGGTGCACCACCACGTCGACCTTGTCCAGCCCGAAGCCGAACAGCAGGTGCGCCTCGATCACCTCCAGGCCCTTGTTCACCAGCGTGGCCGAGTTGGTCGTGACCAGGGGGCCCATCTTCCACGTCGGGTGCGCGAGCGCCTGCTCGGGGGTCACCGACTCCAGCCGCGCGCGCGGCCAGCCGCGGAACGGGCCGCCGCTGGCGGTCAGCACCAGCCGCTTCACCTCGGAGTGCGCTCCGGCGCGCAGGCACTGGGCGAGGGTCGAGTGCTCGGAGTCCACCGGCACGATCTGCCCGGGCTTGGCCCTGCTGGTGACCAGCGGGCCGCCGATGATCAGCGACTCCTTGTTGGCGAGCGCGAGCGTGCGGCCCGCCTCGAGCGCGGCCAGGGTCGCCCGCAGGCCCGCCGCGCCGGTCACCCCGTTGAGCACGACGTCGCAGTCGCGCGCGGCGAGGTGGCACACCGCCTCGACGCCGGCCAGTATCTCGGGCGCGGGGGCGCCGGACGAGGTGAAACCCGGGCCCGTTCGCAATTCCCTAATGGCCTCGGCCACGGCCGGAGCCGCCGCCTCGTCGGCGACCGCCACCGCCGGCACATCGAACTCGACCGCCTGGCGGGCGAGCAGTCCGGCGTTGCCGCCGCCGGCGGCCAGCGCGATCACCCGGAAGCGGTCCGGGTTGCGACGGACGATATCGAGCGCCTGGGTGCCGATTGACCCGGTCGAGCCGAGGATCACCACGTCCCGGCGGGGGGTGCGGGGGGGCGCTTCCCCGGGAGTCAGCGGAGCTTGCGTCGCGGTCACCCGCCCATTCTGCTACAACGCGCCGCGCCCCGGGCCGCTGGGCGTCCGGGCCGGGTCGGCGGCTGGAGACGTTGTTGCCGCGGATGCCGGCGATGTAGGCGTTGACGACCTGGACGCCGGACTCCAGCATGCCGGCCGTGCAGGCGAGCGGCTGGCCGTCGAGCTCGTTGCCGTTCAGGTCGATCAGGTGGAACGGGAAGATAACCGGCCCCTCGGTAACGAGTGAGGGAATTCTGCCGATAGCCTCTATATTTCTTCAGAACTTAGCGGTCCGTCAGGCCAGCTCGCTGACCTGGCGCGCCAGCGCGAAGTCCTTGCTGGTCAGCCCGCCCTCCGAGTGGGTGCTCAGGATGAGCGTCACCTTGTTCCACGCGATGACGATGTCCGGGTGATGGTTGGCCCGCTCGGCGAGGAAGCCGACGGCGTTGACGAACAGCAGCGCGTCGCGGAAGTCCTTGCGGGTCACCGTCCGGGTGAGCTGACCGTCGTCCGCCAGCCAGTCCGGGGTTCGCGCGAGTTCGGTGACCACTTGTTCCTGGGTGAGAGTCGCCATGTCCTGCTCCATACCCGCCGCCGCCCGGACTCACCGCTAGGATCAGGCTGGTGACCTCGACTGTGCGGGATACGCCCCTGCTTAACGTGCACGAGCGACTCGGTGCGACCATGACCGAGTTCGCCGGCTGGCGCATGCCGCTGCGCTACGGCAGCGAGACGGCTGAGCACAACGCCGTCAGGACCGGCGCCGCCCTGTTCGACCTCTCCCACATGGGCGAGATCGCGGTGACGGGACCGGGCGCGGGCGACGCGCTCGACTACGCCGTCTGCGGCTGGCCGTCGAAGCTTGCCGTCGGCCGCGCGCGGTACACGATGATCTGCGCCCCCGACGGCGGCATCCTCGATGACCTGATCATCTACCGGCAGGCACCGGAACGGTTCCTCGTCGTCGCGAACGCGGCCAACGCCGCCGTGGTACTCGGCGAACTGCGGAGCAGGTGCTCCGGTGGCGCGCTGGTCACGGACGAGTCCGCGGTCACGGGGCTGATCTCGATTCAGGGACCGAACGGGCTCGGGTTCCTCGCGCGGGTCACCGATATCGCCCTCGCCCCGATGGCGTACTACGCGGGTGCCTACGGCCGGGTCGCCGGGCGCGAGGCGTGGATCGCGCGGACCGGGTACACCGGCGAGGACGGCTTCGAGATCTTCTGCGCGCCCGGTGACTGCGAGCCGGTCTGGGACGCGCTGGCCGGCTCCGCCGCGGGCGGGGTGCCCGCGGCGGGACTCGCGGCGCGGGACACGCTGCGGCTCGAGGCCGGCATGCCGCTGTACGGCAACGAGCTTGGCCCGGACGTCACCCCCTACGAGGCGGGACTCGGGCGCGTGGTGCGACTGGACAAGCCGGGCGACTTCGTCGGCCGGGAGGCCCTCGCCGCCCGGGCGGCGCAGGGCCCGCGCCGCACCCTCATCGGCCTGCTCGGCCTGTCCCGGCGAGTGCCGAGGCACGGCTACGCGGTACTGTCTGACGCCGGAGAGCGGGTCGGGGTGGTGACCAGTGGCGCACCCTCCCCCACCCTCGGCAGGCCAATCGCGATGGCGTACGTGGCCGGGCCCGCAAACGGGCCGTTCGGAATCGATGTGCGGGGCAAGACAGAACCGGCCGAGGTGACCGGTCTGCCGTTTTACGACAGGAGAAAGTGACAATGAGCGAGCTTGCGAGCGAATCAGCAAGCACAGTGCGTCCGCGAACGCGGACTCGGAGCGCCAGCGAGGTGTCCTCATGAGCGTTCCCGCGGAACTGCGGTACACGCAAGAGCACGAGTGGGTAGCGATCGAGGGCGACACCGCCACGATCGGGATCACCGACTACGCGACGCAGCAACTCGGCGACGTGGTGTACGTGTCGCTGCCCGAGGTCGGGGCGGCGGTGACCGCGGGCGAGCCGTGCGGCGAGGTGGAGTCGACGAAGTCCGTCAGCGAGTTGTACGCGCCGGTGGACGGCGAGGTCGTGGAGGTCAACGAGGAACTCGACGACGACCCCGGCCTGATCAACGCCGAGCCGTACGGGCTCGGCTGGATGTTCCGGGTCAGGGTCCCCGACGGGCACAGCACCGGGCTGGTCCTGCTCTCCCCGACCGAATACGACACCCTGACCAAGTCGGCCGGCTGAATTTCCCCCGGGGGAATGATCCCCCCGGGGACCCCCAAATCATGGGGGAGTCCCTCCCCCATGATCCCCTCGCCGGGCCTCGCCCGGGACGGCGCCTGCGGCGCCGGGTACGTATCCGGCGGCCGGGGTCGCCGGTCCGCTACTTCCGGAGCTTGCGCCAGACGAGGTAGCACGTGACGCTGACGGCGGCGAGGGCGACCGCGCCGCCGACAAGCGGGTCGACCCGGCTGATCTGCTCCTTGGCGCGGTCCGTCACGCGCTTGGCCACGTTGGCGGGCGTCACCCGGTCGGTGATCTCGTCGATCGTGCGGGCGAGGTTAGCCCGGGTGCGCTCGATCTCGCCGACCAGTGCCTTCGGCGGAAGCGCCGCCGGGTCGGCGCCCATGATCTCGATGTCGGTCTCAGCCATATCGGTACTGTACTAGCCAGGAGGGCGGCCGCCCCGCGCACCCAGCGCTTGGGCGGGTCGGCCGTCCTCCTTCTTTCTTGCCTTCCTCGCGCGAACCGCGCGCTGCCGGCGAGGTGCCCCGACTGCGGCCGCGCCGCTTCTCGCTAAGGCCGGGCGTCCCGGCCCTTGCCATTAGTTATTGATGTTCAAGAATATTTATTTCAATAAATATTTATTTCCGTCAAATCAAACGTAGATCATCGTTGATTTAGACAGTCGTCAACTAGTGGGCGGGGTCACGTGTCGAATTCTCTCCGGATCTGGCAATATCCTCCGTGCTGTCGTGAGACGATTTTCGTCGCCGCAATTGACCACATTCTTCTGCCTTGCTGTCAACAGTTAGGAAGGGTCATGTTCACTCGAGTCCGCCGACCGTCCTGGTGGGCCGTGGCCGTGGCGGCGGCCGTCCTGCTCACCAGCGCATGCAGCGGGGGAGCAACCGGCGCTGGCGGCTCCGGGACGGATTCCATCGTCATCGGGGCACTGCCGGTCATTGACGACGTGAGCGCCTACATAGCCGCCGACGAGGGCATCTACCAGCGGTTCGGCCTCAACGTCACGCTCAAGCAGGTGGCCTCGAGCACCGTAGCCATCTCGCAGATGAAGACGGGTGCGATCAACATCCTGGGCGGCGGCAACTACGTCTCGTTCATCCAGCAGGCCGCCGCGGACCCCGCCAACCCGCCGTTCAAGATCCTCGCGGAGGGCGCTACCTGCTCGCCGGGTTCGTTCAACGTCCTGGCGCTGTCCTCCTCGGGCATTCAGACGCCCGCCAACCTGGCCCACAAGACGATCGCCGTCAACATCCCCAACAACATCCAGACCCTGACGATCAACTCGGTGCTCACCGCCGACGGGGTCAACCCCGCGACGGTGCGGTACGTCGTCATCCCGTTCCCGAAGATGGGCGCCGCGCTCAAGGCTCACCAGGTGGACGCCATCAGCGCCGTGGAACCGTTCGCCACCGCGGCCGAGCAGTCCTCGGGAGCGGAGCCCGTCCTTGACCAGTGCAGCGGGCCGACCAGCGACCTTCCGCTGTCGGGCTATTTCTCCACCAGCGCATGGGCGCAGCAGCACGCGGACGTCGTTCACCGCTTCCAGGAGGCCATTACCCAGGCACAGGAAGTCGCCGACACCAACCGCCTCGAAGTGGAAAAGACCCTGGTCAAGTACGTTACCGGGCTGACCCCTGAGGAAGCGGGCACGATTACGCTCGAGCAATTCCCCACCTCGGCGGACGCCGTCCAACTCGACCGGGTCTCTGACCTGATGCGCGAGGCGGGTTTGCTGCAAGGCCCGATTCAGGCGGGCGCGCTTATCCAAGGGTGAGCCGGGCCGCCGTCAAGCTGCCATCACGCACGCAACCGATAAGGAAAGGCCAGGCGGCGGCGGTCGGCGCCGTGAGACGACCGCTGTGCCGGCCCTCCCATTTATAAAGGAGTCATCCATGAAGTTCACTCGCGTGAGACGGGTCTCCGTCACCGCCG
>DAHWEX010000611.1 GCA_027326205.1 Actinomycetota bacterium | reverse complement strand
GCACCAGGGCGGCCGGCCGGTCCGCGCCTCGTTCTTCGGGCAGTCCAGCTTCGCGACCCATTCCCTGGTCACCGAGCGGAACATCGTCCCGGTGCCCCGGGACGCGCCGCTGCGCTACCTGGCCGGCCTCACCTGCGGGGTGCAGACCGGGGCCGGGGCCATCCTCAACGCCATGCCGGTCGGCAGCGCGAGCAAGGTCGCGGTCTGGGGCGCGGGCGCGGTCGGCCTGGCCGCGGTCATGGCCGCCCGGGCATCCGGCGCCGCCGAGATCGTCGCGGTCGACCGGGTGCGGCACCGCCTCGACCTGGCCCTGGAACTCGGCGCGACGCACGTCATCGACGCCGCCGGCCGCGACCTGGCCGACGTGGCCGGCGAGGTCGTGAAGGTAACCGGCAGGGGCGCCGACGTCGCCCTGGACACCACCGGCAACCCCCAGGTGATCCTCGCCGAGGTCCGCTCGCTCGCGACCCACGGCACGGGCTCGGTGATCACCAGCAGCGGCGCCCCCATCTCGCTGCCGCCCGGCGACCTGCTCCTGCGGGGCCGTCAGCTCAGGGGCACGATGGGCGGCCACATCAACCCCACCGTCTTCATCCCGAGGCTGCTCGACCTGCACGCCCGCGGCCGTTTCCCGGTCGACCGGCTCGTGCGGAACTACCCGTTCGCCGAGTTGAACGCCGCCATCGCCGACTCGCTGTCGGGCGCCACCGTCAAGCCCGTGCTGACCTTCGGGACGTAGCGGCGCGCCTCGTTGCCCGGTGAAACCTGCGCCCGTTCGGAAGGAGAGCGCGGAATATCTCGGCCCGTGCGGCGGTTTGTGGTGTCCGAAATCTAGGTGACGTGTCAGTTAAACTGGCCGCGCTCTCAATGACACTAGCGGAGGTTGGCGTGGCTAAGCCCGTCCTGCGGATCATCACCGGCTCCACCCGTCCCGGGCGCGTCGGCCCCTCGATCGCCGCGTGGATCGCCGAGCGCGCCGAGGAGCACGGCGGCTTCGACGTCCGGGTGACCGACCTGGCCGAACTGGGCCTGCCGCTGCTCGACGAGCCGAACCACCCGCGCCTGGCCCAGTACACCCGGCAGCACACCAAGGACTGGTCCGCGCTCGTCGAGGCCTGCGACGCGTTCATCTTCGTGACGCCGGAGTACAACTACGGCTTCAACGCGGCGCTGAAGAACGCGATCGACTACCTCTTCAACGAGTGGCAGCACAAGGCCGCGGGCATCGTGTCCTACGGCGGCGTCGCGGCCGGCACCCGCGCCACGCAGATGCTCAAGCAGGTGCTCACCGCGCTCAAGGTCATGCCGGTGCCCGAGGCCGTCAACATCCCGTTCGTCGCCCAGCACCTCGACGAGGACCGGCGCTTCAAGTCGACCGAGCTGATCGACGCCTCGGCGACCATGATGCTGGACGAGGTCCTCAAGTGGACCGAGGCCCTCGCCCCGTTGCGCAAGAAGTAAAACCGTCATCCCGAACGGGACGTGGTTTCACTCACCCCCACGTGTTTCCCATGATTCCTCCCGTGGCCTGGCATGGCAGCGCCACGACCTGACATGCGTTTTCTGTAATCGCTGTCGTACGTAGCGTATTCTCACGGTTTGCGACAGTCAAGTTACTTTACGTGAGACATGCGTTCAGGGCACAATAGGTGGGTGAACAGTCACCGTGCGGCAGCGGCCGGCATCACCCGGGGCGGCTCCCCGGCGCCGGAGGCGGTCCTGGGCGTCGACCTCGGGACGAGCGGGGTCAAGGCGCTCGTGGCAACTCCGGCGGGCGAAGCGCTCGGCCGGGGCGTGGCCGGGTATTCCGTCCAGGTGCCCGGCGGGGGCCGGGCCGAGACCGCACCCGAGGAGTGGTGGCACGCGACCCGGACCGCCGTCCGGGTCGCGCTCGCCGAGGCGGGCCGGGTGAACGTCACCGCGCTGGCGGTGGCCGGCCAGATGCACGGGGTGGTGCTGGCGGACGAGGCGGGCGCGCCGCTGCGGCCCGCGATCCTGTGGCTCGACCAGCGGGCGACGGCGGAGGCCGTCACCTACGCGGAGCTGCCGTGCGAGTACACGGCGGTGCTCGGCAACCGGCCGTCCCCGGGCATGGCGGGGCCGCTGCTGTCCTGGCTCGCGACCCACGAGCCGTGGACCGTCCGCGCCTCCTGGTGGACGCTGCAGCCCAAGGACTGGCTCCGCCTCCGGCTGACCGGGCAGGCCGCCACCGACCCGACCGACGCGTCGGGCACGCTCCTGTTCGACCTGGCCCGCGGCGAGTGGGCGGACCCGCTCATCGAGAAGCTCGGCCTGCCGCGGGAGAAGCTTCCCCCGGTCCTGCCGTCGGACGGCGTCGCCGGCGCCCTGCTGGCCGGCCCGGCGGCCGACCTCGGCCTGCCGCCGGGCATTCCGGTGGCCGTCGGCGCGGCCGACACCGCCGCCGCGCTCTTCGCGACGGGGCTGCGCCCGGACGAGGCGATGCTGAACCTCGGCAGCGGCGGCCAGTGGGCGGTCCTGGAGCGCGAGTTCCGGCCCGCCGACACCACGAACCTGTACCGGGCCGTCGGCGGCGGCTACTACCGCCTGGCCCCGGTGCAGAACGTGGGCATCACCCTGGACTGGGTCCGCAACCTGCTCGGGGCGACCTGGGACGAGCTGTACGGCACCGCCGCCCGTCCGGGCCGCGGCGACACCCTCAGCTTCGACCCGCACCTGTCCCCGGAGCGCTGGAACCCGGGCGCGACCGGCGCCTGGACCGGCCTCACCCTCGCCCACGAGCGCGAGGACCTGATGCGCAGCGCCCTCGACGGCGTCGCGACCCTGCTGCGCCGCCGCCTGGAGGACCTGCGCGCCGCGGGCCACGACCCGCGGCGGGTGATCCTGGGCGGCGGCGGCACCGGGCACCCCGCCTGGCGTGCCCTGCTTGAGGAAACCCTCGGCCTCCCGCTGACCCAGGCCCCGGCCACCTGGCTCACCCCCGCCGGCGCCGCCCGGCTGGCCGCCGGGCTGGCCGTCGGCCTGGCGGCCGCCTAGCGAAATGCGCCGTCAGTGCCCCCGGCACAAGGGGGCGCTGGCGCATGTGTTAGCCGGGACAACCGGGCGCATCTCCCGGGGGCGGGTTATTGCCTCAGCCGGGCTCAGGCATCAGGCTCGGTAGTGTGTCAGAGCAGAGCGCGAACCCTCTTTTTCCAGCCCTCGACTCTGATGCCGCGCCTGGCCGGCGACATCAGGAAAAAGAGGGTTCGGTTTCCCGGCCCGCGCGGATCGCGGCACCCGAGCCGGGCCTGACGGCGCAGACGGTGGTCGCCCGGGCCAGGGCGCTGATCCCGGAGATCCGCGCGCAGGCGGACGAGGCGGAGAAGATCGGCAGGCACGTCCCCGCACTCGACGAGAAGTTCACGGACGCCGGGTTCTACCGGATACTGCAGCCCAAGCGGTTCGGCGGCTACGCGTTCGGCATGGACACCTTCTGGAAGGTGATCATGGCGGTCGCCGAGGGCGACGCCGGCACCGCGTGGGGGCTCTGCCTCGGCGCGCACCACGCGCCCGGCGTGGGCTCCTGGTTCCCCGAGGAAGGCCAGGCCGAACTGTTCGGCCCGGCCGGGAACTTCAAGTGCCCGCACCGAGCCGCGCCGATGGGAACCGCGACGCCGGTCGACGGCGGGTACGTCGTCAAGGGCCAGTGGGACTACTGCTCGGGCGTCGGGTACGCGACTCACTTCATGGCCAACACGCTGGTCCCCGGCCGGGAGTCCGCGGGGGTGCTCACGATCTGCACCCCGATCGGGAACGTGACCGTCCTGCCCGAC
>DAHWEX010000592.1 GCA_027326205.1 Actinomycetota bacterium | reverse complement strand
GGGCACGACGGCCCCGCCGGCGCGGCCGGGGACGCCGCCGGGCCGCCGGGCCGGCGGCCCGCCGCTGGGTGCTGCTCGGCGGGGCCGCCGTCGCGGCCGGCACGACCGAGACCTACATCACCCAGACGGTGCCGTAGGCGGCGGCGTCACAGGGCCACGTCCGCCTGACGGAGTTCCCCGGTCACCGGGTTGACCAGCAGGGACAGCGCCATCGTGGCGTGCTCGCCGACCAGTTCGACCGTGGTGGCCGCGGCGCCGTCTCCCGCCTGGAACGCCCCCGGGGTCACCGTGCCCGCCCAAGTGGCCGCCATCCGCAGCCGCCGCGCGATCAGGCCGCCGTCGGCCCCGGGCGCGACCGGCAGCGCCGCGGGCCAGGCCGCGCGGCAGTCGCCGTTCATCCAGCCGACCACGGTCGCCAGCGCACGCCCGAGGGCCGAGCCGGGAGCGGGCGGGAACGCCAGCGTGAGCGACTGCACGCGCGGCGGGAGCTGCGGGTTGAGCTGGATGGCCGCGGCGACCGTGCCCCGCTCGCCGGCCAGCCACCACCGGCGGTGCGCCGGGGTGTCGGACTCCGCGGCCCGGCTGGGATCCACGGTGAACGCGCCGATCCTGGAGCGGAGCAGCGCGAGGTCCGCGCGCCGCTCCGCATACGGCCGGTCGAGCGCCACGTTATCGCTGAACAGCGCGTCCGCGGCCGCGTCGTCCCAGTCGCCGAGCAGTTCGCTGACCGCGTCGGCGGCCGCCAGGGTGGCCGGCCACGGGGCGCCGGCGGGCGCCCCGGCCACGGCCGGGGCCAGGGCCACGTGGCAGGTCGCCGACCGGGTGAGCAGCGCCCTGAGCAGCGACTCGGCCAGCGAGTGCATGGCCGCGTAGGTGCCGTTCCCGAGCGCGATGACGGCCGTCCCGGTCGCCGGGTGCCAGCGCATGTTGGAGCCGAAGCCCGGGTACCCCCCGCTGTGGCTCACCACCCGGCCGACGGCCGGGTCCTCGTCGACGAACAGCCCGAAGCCGTAGTAAGACGGCGACGCGGGCGGCCCGCCGGGGAGCCGGTCCGGCGCGCGCCACGCGGTAACCGCCTGCGGAAGCTGCATCTGGCGGCGCGACGCGGCCGACAGCGGATGGGCCGCGTCGCGGTCGTCGTCCGGCGGGAACGCGGCGGCGAACCCCGCGGACCAGGCGGCCAGGTCGGCGACGCAGGAGAACACGCCGCCCATCGGCGCGAACGCCCCGTAAGGGTCGAACGGCACTTGCGCCCAGCCCTTCGGCCCGCGCCGGTAGCCGAGCGCCAGCTCCCGGTCCGGGAACTCGGCGGCGTCGAACCCGGTCCGGCTCATCCCCAGCGGGGCGAGCAGCCGGGTCCTGACGAACTCGTCGTACGGCACGCCGGACGCGGCCGTCACGATCAGCCCGAGGATCGCGTAGCCGAGGTTGGAGTACTCGAAGCGGGTGCCCGGCGCCCAGTTGAACCCCACGCCCGCGGCGAGCAGCGACCGGAAGTCCTCGGCCGGCAGCCCCTGCTGACGGTCGCCCCACGGGTCGTCGGTCGGGAAGCCCGCGGTCATCGTCAGCAGGTTCCTGACCGTGACCGGAGCGGCGTCGCCGGCCCCGTACGCCCAGCCGGCCAGTTCGGGCACGTACTTCGCCGCGACGTCGTCGAGCGCTAGCGAGCCCGCGTCGCGCAGCAGCATGACCGCGGACGCGGTGAACGACTTCGACATCGACGCGATGCGGAAGACCGTCCGCTCGTCCGGCGCGGGTCCGCCGACGGCCCGCACGCCGAAGCCGGCCGCGTGCGCCAGCCGGCCGTCCCGCACGATCCCGTAGCTGATCCCGGGCTGGCCGCCCCGTTCGTGGTGCCGGCGGACGATCTCGTCAGCCGCCGCGAAGTCAATGCCGAAGTCACTGCGCACCCATTTATCCTCCCACGCCACCGGCGTACGATGATCGAAGTGTCCGGGTACGCCAATGGGGCGCCTCGAGACTTGGAGGTTCCGACGATGTCGTCACCACTCATGCCGACTGGCCAGTCCGAGCCACTGTACGGCGGCAAGAAGCACGGCCGGGTCACGGTCAGGGACATCGCCGCCGCGAAGGCACGCGGCGAGAAGTGGCCCATGCTCACCGCCTACGACGCGCTGACCGCGGGGATCTTCGACCAGGCCGGGATCCCGGTGCTGCTGGTCGGCGACTCGGCGGGCAACGTGGTCTTCGGCTACGACACGACGATTCCGGTGACCGTCGACGACCTGATCCCGCTGACCGCCGCGGTCGTCCGGGCGACCAGCCGGGCGATGGTGGTCGCCGACCTGCCGTTCGGCTCCTACCAGGCGTCGCCCACCGAGGCGCTGCACTCCGCCGTCCTGTTCATGAAGGAAGCGGGCGCGCACTCGATCAAGCTCGAAGGCGGCCAGCGGGTCGCACACCACGTCGAGTACCTCGTGGCGGCCGGCATCCCCGTCATGGGCCACCTCGGGCTCACCCCGCAGTCGGTGCACGCCTTCGGCGGCTTCCGGGTCCAGGGCCGCGGCGAGGACGGCCAGCGGCTGCTGCACGACGCCAAGGCGCTGGAGGCGGCCGGCGCGTTCTCGGTCGTCCTGGAGGGCATCCCCGCGCCGCTCGCGGCGAAGATCACCGAGTCGCTGCGCATCCCGACCATCGGCATCGGCGCCGGCCCGGGCTGCGACGCCCAGGTCCTGGTCTGGCAGGACATGGCCGGCCTGTCCCCCCGCTCGCCGAAGTTCGCCAAGCGCTACGCCGACCTGGCCGGCATCCTCGGCGCCGCCGCGCAGGAGTTCGCGGCGGAGGTAGCGGGCGGCACGTTCCCCGCGCAGGAGTATTCCTACAAGTAGCGGTAAAAGAACGAGGGATAAGGACATCACCAAGCCGAACGGGCCCAGGTTTCACGTCGACGTGCAACCTGGGCCCGTTCGGTGGCAGACGGTTTCGGCCGTGCGGAGCACCGCACGGCCGCCCTCCACGATGCGACATCCCGTGAAGCGCGTTAATTCCGCCGGCTTCGCGGTGCGGACCCGGCATTATGGGAAGCGGCATGGAAACCTTCGAGGCTGGTCCGTCCAGCGGTGAGCTCCGGGTGTCCCTCGAGGGCAGGGACATCACGATCCGGCCCGGCCAGACCGTACGGATCGGCCGCGCTCCCGACAGCGACCTCGTCGTCACCGCGCCGACCGTCTCCCGGCAGCACGCCGTGCTGCGCTGGGGCGGCCGGTGGGAGTTCGAGAACGCCGGCTCGGCCCCCACCTTCCTCAACGGGCAGCAGGTCACCCGGGTCATCGTGGACCGCCCGCTCCGCCTGGCGCTCGGCTCGGCCGACGGGCCGGTGCTGCACGCCGAGCCGGCGGCGCCCGCGGCGCCCCCCACCGGGGTATACCAGGACGGGGGGTACGCGCCGCCTCCGCCGCCCGCGCCCGCGCCGGGTCCGGCCTACCCGCCGCCTCTCGCGAGTGCCGGGTACCCGCAGGCGGCCGGGGCGGCCTGGGACCCCGGGCCGGCGCGGCGGCCGGCGGTCACCGGCGGCGGCCCGCCCGGCGAGGAGATGGCTACCGCGCTGCGGATCTTGTTCCCGGTCCACAGCTGGCTGCACGACGCGGGCTGGCGCCAGGGGCTGCGGGTGCTGGTCATCGCCTACGCGCTGCTCCCGCTGATCTTCCTCGCGCTGCTCAGCTCGTCCAGCGACCTGTCCGCGCCGGGATGGGCCTACAGCCTTTACGTCGCGCCCCTGTGGGCCATGGGCTTCTGGCTGCTGATCCGGCCCGGCAAGCTCGGGAAGCGGGAACTCCTGGCCGGGGCCGGGATCGTCGCCTGGACGCTGGCGTGGATGAACGTCGTCACCATCAACGTCAACACCAGCCTGCACACCGGCGCCTCGATCGGGTTCTTCCCCGCCCTCGTGATCGGCTTCAACGAGGAGATCACCAAGGCGCTGCCCGTGCTGCTGGCCGGCCTCGTCCTGCTCAGGTACCGGTCGGTGAAGCTGAGCGCCCGGATGTCGATGTTCCTCGGCACCGTCGCAGGCCTCACCTTCGGCGTCTTCGAGCAGGCGTTCTACACCTCAAGCGACATCATCGTCATCAACCAGGCGCGGTCCGCGAACGAGGCGGTCAACGCCGCCCTGGCGTTCGCCGAGCGCATCTTCATCGACGGGTTCGAGCATGCCGTCTGGGCCGGGATCGCCGGCTTCTTCATCGGCATGGCCCTGAACTACCGCCGCCGCCGCGTCCAGCTCATCGCCCTCGGCGTGGCGGTCCCGGCCGTCCTGCACGGGCTCAACGACTTCCTCGCTGGCTCCTCGGTCTGGCTGGTCATCCTCGTCCAGGGTGCGTCGCTGCTGCTGTTTCTCGGCTACACGATGTCGGCCGCCTCCATCGAGCGGCAAGTGAGCGAATCGCCGCTGTTCCGCGGCGATTCGATGATCGTGCCCGCCTACCGGGACCCGGGCTGGCCGCCTTCCTGACCGGCCGCCTTCCTGGCCGGCCTGCGCCCCGCCCGCGCATCAGGTCAAGGCACCGGCCAGCAGGCGGCGGGCTCAGCCGCCGCGCAGCGGCAGGCTGAGGGTGAACGCAGCGCCGTGGCCTGGTCCCGCCGAGGCCGCGGTGACGTCGCCGCCGTGCGCCCGGGCGATGTTGCGCGCGATGGTGAGCCCGATCCCCGATCCGGCCGAGCGGCGGGGCCGTCCCGGGACCCGGTAGAACCGTTCGAAGACGCGCTCAAGGTCCGCCTCGGCCAGCCCGACGCCGGAGTCGGTGACCACGACCTGTGCCAGCGGCGCCTTCGCGCGGGCCGCGACGGTGACGGAGCCGTCCGCCTGCGTTGCCGCGAGCGCGTTGCCGATGATGTTGGTCAGCACCTGGGTGATACGGTCCTGGTCGGCCTTGACCGGCAGCGGCCCGTTCCCCTGGACGACGAGCGTGACGTTCCCGTCGCTGAACTGCGGGGCCAGGCGGCCGGCGGCCTTGCGGGCGAGATCGGCCAGGTCGGTGTCGGCGAAATGCAGGTCAAGCCGTCGTTCCTCGGCCCGCGACAGCGCCGACAGGTCGTCGGCCAGGCGGCGCAGCCGGCGGAGCTCGTCGCTCGCCGCCCCGAGGACCTCTGGCTCTGGGGCGAAGACCCCGTCGATGAGGCCCTCCACGTAACCTTCCAGGGCGGTCAGCGGGGTCCGCATCTCGTGCGCTACCTCGCCGAGCAGCCTGGTGCGCCGGGTTTCCGTGTCGGCCAGCCGGGCGGCGAGCGTGTTCACGTCGCCGGCGATTCCCGCCAGTTCGGGTTCGCGGGGCACGGGCACGCTGGCCTCGTAGCGGCCGGCCGCGATGAGCCGCGTGGCGGTGCGTACCGCGTTCAGCGGCCGGATCAGCCGCCTGGTCACGAACACGGCGGCGAGCGCCGCGGCGATGACGCTGGCGAGCGTCCCGAACATGAGCGCGGTGGTCAGCGCGGAAAGGAAGGCCGACCGCACGTCCGCCGACGGCCCGCTCGGCGGCCCGCCAGACGGCCCGCCGAACGGGCTCATGCCCCCGCGGAAGCCGCCCATCATGGTCATCTCGTTGTCGAAGAACGTCGGCGCGAGCAGCCGGATGGTCACGTAGGCGACGACCGAGCCGACCCCGATCACCAGGGCGTAGGAGATGAACAGCCGGACCGGCAGTCGCACCGTCATGCTGGCCGCCCCACGAACTTGTAGCCCACTCCGCGCACGGTGGCGATCAGCCTCGGATTCGCGGCCTCGTCGCCCAGCCGCGCCCGCAGGCTGCGGATGTGCACGTCGACGACGCGTTCGTCGCCGAAGAAGTCATACCCCCACACCCGCTCCAGGAGCTGACGACGGGAGAACACGCGGCCAGGTGAGTCGGCGAGGGCCGTGAGCACGTCGAATTCCAGGGCGGAGAGGTTCACCAGGGCGCCGTCTACCCGCACTTCCCTGGCCTCGGGGTCGATGGTGAGGCCCTCGAACCACAGGACGGAGCCGGCCGCTTCGCGCGCCGCGCGGTCCCGGCGCAAGACCGCCTTCACCCGGGCGGCCACCTCCCGCGGGCTGAACGGCTTGGTGACGTAGTCGTCGGCGCCGACCCCCAGGCCGACGAGCTTGTCGACCTCCTCCGAGCGGGCGGTGACCAGGATGACGTACACGTCGCTCTGGGTCCGCACCCGGCGCAGCACCTCAAGCCCGTCGATGCCGGGCAGCATGACGTCCAGCAGCATCAGGTCGGGCGCGTGCTGCCGTACCTGGCGGATCGCCGCCTCGCCGTCGGCGGCCTCGGACACGGCGAACCCCTCCGCTTCGAGATACCCGCGCAGCACGGTCCGGATATGCGGTTCGTCGTCGACGACGAGCACCTGGCGCATGACTCACCCCCGACTAGGTTAAGTCCCGCCGTCGCGTGCGGCACGCGCCGCGGCGGGAGCTTCACGCTAGCTTCACACGGGCACTCGTCGTCGCCTCACATTGGTCGGCCAGCCTTGAAGCATCAAGACAGAGACGAAGGAGCCAGGAAGATGAAACTGAACAGGCGGACACTGGCTGCGGTCGCGGCGACCGGGGTGGCATCAGGCGCGCTGGCCTTCGGCGGCGTGGCACTGGCCTCGACGAACTCCGCTCAATCGCCGACCGCGGCCACGGCCACGGCGGCGGTCGCCGCGACGCCGGACGCCACGCCGACGTCCGCCGCCGGCTGGTGCGACGGCGGCATGGGCTTCGGTTACGGCATGGTGGCGGGACAGCAGGTGATGAAGACCACCGCGGCTTACCTGGGGCTGAGCCAGAGTCAGCTGCTCAGCCAGCTCCAGGCGGGCAAGTCGCTCGCCGCGGTGGCCGCGGCGCAGGGGAAGTCCGTTTCCGGGCTGAAGAACGCGATACTCACGGCGGCGACTAGCCAGGTCAACGCCAGCACCAGGCTCAGCGCCGCGCAGAAGGCGAACCTGATCAGCGAGCTGAAGAGCCACCTCGACACGATCGTGAACGCGACCTACCCGTCC
>DAHWEX010000585.1 GCA_027326205.1 Actinomycetota bacterium | reverse complement strand
CCTGCGGGAACGCTACGACAAGGCCGTCGCCCACGGCATCATCCACAACCGGCTCCGCGACTGGGCCAGCGGGAACCACCCCGGATACGCCCTCGGCTGCTGGCTGCGGGACTACAAGGAGCAGGTCTTCCTGTTCACCCGTGACTTCGCCGTGGACTGGACTGACAATGTCAGCGAGCGCGGAGCCAAGGCCGCCAAGCGCCACCAGGCCGTCTCCGGGTACTGGCATTCCCTGGCAACCCTCGCGAGATGGTGCCGGATCCGCAGCTACCTCGACTCCGCCGCCGCCCACGGCGTCACCGCCCTCGACGCCGTCCGCGCCGTCATCCAGGGAAACCCCCACTGCCCTTAACTTCCGTGGGCTATGTCCGATGATGACCGGTTTTTAGGGTTGAGTGACGGCTCGGCCGCAAGATGATCTCGGTGCGGTACGGGGGTGCCGCAGGGCGAAAATGGCAACGAGGCCCCTGCTATGACATCGGGTGTCGAATCCATGGTCACCAGCAACTGGAGCCTCGTTGCCCGCGAATTTTGCCATGCCCGTGCCTGTCCCGTCCACTGCCGGCGATGACGCCGGCCCGCCGGAGGCGGGCCTGGCCGTCCGGGTCGCAGCCGGCCCGGGCCTGTGGGAGAGCGAGGACTGGCTCGCTGACCTGCGGCGGGAGAGCCTGCCGGAGTCGCTGCTGGCCGGCGGGGCGATTGCCGCCGCGGTCGCGGCGGAGCACCGGCACCGGCAGGAACGGGCGCTGAACGCCGAGGTCACGGCCCTGTGCCTGGTCACCGGGGCGCTGTTCCCGGTCCTCGGCTATGACAGCGTGCTCGCCCTCGTCTTCGGCATGCCCGGGGTTCCGGTCCGGCCCGGCACCCCGGTGCCGACCGGTCCGGCCTACTCCAGGGCTCGGGAGCGGCACGGCGAGGCCCCGGCCCGCGCCATGTTCGAGTTCGACGCGGCACGCTGCGACGTTCCCGCGGGTCTCGACGGGACCGCATTCGGCCTGGAGGTCACCCAGATCGACGGCACCACCCTGGAGCTGTTCAATGACCCGCTGCTCGCCGAGGAGTTCGGGATCCCCGCCCCGGGCGCGAAGCCGCTGCTGCGCCTCGTCGGGCTGCTGCACTCCGGCACCCGCCGCTGGCGGGCCGCCGTCGTCGGCCGTTACCTGGACGGGGAGAACACGCTGGCCGACGGCCTGCAGGACGCGTTCGGCCCGGGCCAGCTGAACCTAGCCGACCGCGGGTTCTTCTCCATGGACCGGTGGCTGCGGTTCTCCGGCGCCGGCGCGCACTTGCTGTGGCGCGTCAAGAACGGTGCGAAATGCGTCCCCTTTAGGACCCTCCGCGTGCTGAAAGACGGATCTGAGCTGGTTCTTCTCCGCGAGAGCACGTCCATGCGGGCCCGCCGCCGCAAGGCAGCCGGCGACCCCGGCCTCCCGTCGCTGCCGGACACGGCCGCGCGGCTGGTCTGCTTCACCGTGCTGACCCGGACCCGCGCCGGCCGCACCAGGACCACCCAGATCCGGCTCCTGACCACCCTGCTGGACCCCGCTCTCTGCCCAGCCGGCGAACTCGCGGTCCTGTACCAGAGAAGATGGCTGGTGGAAATCGCGTTCTTGCATCTGAAACGGACCGTCCGAGGCACCGGCCGCACCCTGCGCGGACGCTCCGCGGAACTCGTCCGCCAGGAAGCCTGGGCGCTGCTGCTCGCGCACAACATGATCGCCGCCCTCGCCGACCGCGCCGCCGCGACCGCCGGCCTGACCCCCGGCGAGATCACCTTCACCGCCGTGCTGTCCCTCACCCGTGCCGCCATCATCTCCGACACCTGCTGCCCGCACTGCGGCAAGCGCCCCGCCAGCGGAAACGCCCCTCACGCCGGACTCGACGCCACCATCCTCGCCGTCCCGCCCGGCCGCGCAGGCCGCCAGCGGACCTCCGGCCGCACCCCCGCCGAACGACGCAAATGGACCAGCGAGCCAGCCGAATACACCCTCACCATCATCCCGTCAAATCTCCCGAAAACGGACGTAAGTCCCGGAAGTTAAGGGCAGTGCCTCCGTACCTGGCTGCAGGGACCGCAGGAACCGCACGAGGTTGACAGCCGTGGCTTCCTGTACTCCTGATTCCGCGACACATAGTTCCTTAGCGGCGAGGATAGTGCGGGCCGAGCGGGCGGGGAGTGGCGGCGGCCCGTCCCCTTCAGGGAAGTAGTCGCACGTGAGCAACAGCGGAAT
>DAHWEX010000582.1 GCA_027326205.1 Actinomycetota bacterium | reverse complement strand
CGACGGGTGGTCTCGGAGATAATTCGGCCCAGATGGCGGAGATTGGGAGTGCGGTGATTATGTCGCCGAGCGGGCAGGCGTGCGGGCCGGTGTGGAAGACGGCTCCGGCGACGAAGCGGTCTCCGAGTTCGTCGCGCATCCAGGCCAGGTGCCGCGCTCCACCTGGTGTCACCGAAGCGCCTGCCTTGATCTCGAATCCGAGGACACGCTCTGCGCCTAGTTCGGCGGCGTCAGGCAGGACCCGGCCTGCTGGACAGTGCGCGGCCTGTTACCGCACAGTAGTGTGAACATGCTGCCGACAGCTCAAGAGGGGCGCCAGAGTGATCCAGGCCGACGATGTGACCGGCGTGTTCGCGGACACGGCAGCGGTCCGGGAGGGCCTCGCCGCCGTGGGGTACCTCGCCGATGACAAGATCGCCGGGGTGGTGAGCCTGGCCGCTCGGCTGGGCAAGCCGCTGCTGATCGAGGGGCCGGCCGGGACCGGCAAGACGCAGCTCGCCAAGTCGGTGGCGATGATGACGGGCCGCCCGCTCATCCGGCTGCAGTGCTATGAGGGCATCGACGAGTCGAAGGCCCTGTACGAGTGGGACTACCGCAAGCAGTTGCTGTGGATCCAGGCGGCGCGCGGCGACGAGACGTTCTCCGCCGACGCGGTGATCGAGACCGGGAAGGGGATCTTCGACGAGCGTTTCCTGCTGACCCGCCCGATGCTGGAGGCGATCCGCAGCCCGCAGCCCGCGGTGCTGCTCGTGGACGAGGTGGACCGGGTCGACACGGAGACCGAGGCGCTGTTCCTTGAGGTCCTCGCCGAGCACCAGGTATCGGTGCCGGAGCTGGGGCGGATGGAAGCCCGTCACGTGCCGCTGGTGTTCCTCACCTCGAACAACACCCGTGACCTATCGGAGGCACTCAAGCGCCGCTGCCTGTTCCTCTACCTCGACTACCCGTCAGCGGACCGGGAGCGGGAGATCGTCTCCCGCGCGGTCCCGGGCCTCGCGCGAGAACTGGTGGAGCGGCTCGTCGGCCTCGTGGAGACGCTGCGCCGCCTGAACCTGAAGAAGCCGCCGTCCGTCTCGGAGACCATCGACCTGGCCCGGACGCTGCACCTGCTCGGTGCCACGGACCTGGACGTGACTGATGCCTCGCTTGTGCAGAACGTGCTGCTGAAGTACCGGGACGACGTCCAGATCGCCGAGGCCGCGCTCGCGCCGCGCTCGTGGAGCAAGCGACCGTGACCGGCAGGGCCCGGGCCACGAACCGTTCGCTATGACCGGTTTCTCCATCTCGCCGGTGGAGCGCATCCACCGCTTCACCGATGAGCTGCGCGCCCGCGGTGTCCCCGTCTCCATGGTCGAGCGGCTGGACGGCATGCGGGCCGCGCGGGTCGCCGAGCTCGACCGGGCCGACGGCCTGCGCACGGTGCTGCGCGCCACGCTGGTCAAGTCGGCCGACCATCTTGCCGTCTTCGAGGAGGTCTTCGACCTCTACTTCGAGCCGGCGGGCTCCCGCCGGGCTGCGCAAGCCGGCGCCAGGCCGCGGCTGGACCTGGAGCATGCCGTCCGCGGCGTCCTGCGCGACGGCTCGGCGGAGCTCGCCCGCCAGGTGGCCGAGCAGGCGGTCGCGGAGTACGTCCGGTTCGAGCCGGGACGCCCGGTGGCCGGGGTGTTCTACGAGCGCTCGGCGCTGGGGGGCCTGCGGCTGGACGAGTTGCTGGCGCAGATGCTCGCCGAAACCGCCACGGCCGTCGGCGGGCCGGGCGGCCTGGACGATCCCGGGCAGCGCCTGCGGTTCGAGGTCGCCCGGACGCAGGCCACCGTCAGGGCCGAGCTGTTGCGGGGGCAGGTCCGCAAGGCCATCAGGGAACTGCTCGTCGCCGACCGGGGGGCGGACGCGGTCGCCAAGACGCTGCGTCAGCCGCTGACCGCCGACGTCGACATCTCGCGGGCGAACCGCGAGCAACTGGCCGAAGTCCAGCGGGTCCTCACCCCGATTCAGCGCAAGCTCGCGACCACGGTGATGCGCAAGCGCCGCAGCCGCGCCGACCTCGTCGACGTCCGCGCCACCCTGCGCGCGTCGATGGCCACCGGCGGGGTGCCCGTGAAGGTCGTGCACCGCAAGCCCCATCCCACCAAGCCGCATCTGTACGTCCTGGCCGACGTGTCCGGGTCGGTAGCGACCTTCGCCGGCTTCACCGTGACCCTGGTGTCGGCGATGTCGCAGCTGTTCTCCCGGCTGCGAACCTTCGCCTTCATCGAGAACGCGGCCGAGGTCACCGACGCCCTGCGGCAGGCCCGCGGCCCGGGGCACGCCATCGCGGCGATGCGCGACTACGTGGCGGCCGGCGAGCTCGGCAGCCACACCGACTACGGCCGCGCGCTGCGGCAGGTCCATGCCACGGCCGGCCAGGAACTGGAGCGCCGCGCCACGGTCCTCGTCTTCGGTGACGCCCGGGGCAACTACCTCCCGGCGGAGGAGGCCACGCTGGCCGCGATCGCCCGCCGGGCCGGCTCGGTGTACTGGCTGAACCCCGAACCGCGGGCGCGGTGGAACACCGGGGACTCCATGATGCGCGCCTACGAGCCGCACTGCGCCGCCGCCGTCACCTGCCAGACCCTGAACGACCTGCGCCGCTTCATCGAGCAGCTCGGCTAGGCCCGCCGTCGTCCAGGTGAGCGACGCTAGCCGGCGCCCCTGACATCGGTAGCCTCCGCCTGGTCCCGGACCGGGCTAGAGCCGCACCCGGCCACGGAATTGCGTGGCTCTGGCATCCTGGCTACAGGAGACTGGGATGGAGGCCGGGCCTGATGTACATGGGAAACCAGGCACTCGGGCGGAACCGGCCGCCGAGCAAGCGGGCGAGCCTGCGGGTGATCTACGGCTACCTCCGGCCGCACCGGCTGGCCCTGGTCGGCGGCGCGCTGCTGAGCCTGGCCACCGGGGCGACCGGCCTGGTGCTGCCGCTGGTCGTGCGGGCGCTGATCGGCGATCTTTCCGCCCACCGCGGGCTCTCGCGGCTGATCGTGATCATGTGCCTGCTGATGCTCGCCGACGCGGTGCTCGGCGCGGCCGGTGGCTACCTGCTGCTGCGGACCGCGGACAGCATCGTGCTGAGCACGCGCAAGGACCTGATCAGCCGGCTGCTCAAGATCACCATCGGCGCCCTGGACAGCAGCGAGCCCGGCGACCTGATGGCGCGCGCCACCGTCGACACCACCCTGCTGCGGGCCGTCGTCAGCAACGCCGCCGTCTCCGCGGTCACGGCCGCGCTGACCGCGGTCGCCGCCCTGGTGTTCATGGGCCTGCTGGACATTGTCCTGTTCGGCGTCACGCTGGGCGTGGTCGCGGGCGTGGCGGTGATGGAAACCGTGATCATGCCGAGGATCGGGCGCGCCTTCAAGGAGACGCAGGAGGCCGTGGGCGAGATGAGCGCCGCGCTCGAGCGCATGCTCGGCGCGTTCCGCACCGTGAAGGCGTCCGGGGCGGAAGACCGGGAGGGGGCACGGCTGCACGAGGCCGCCACCCGGGCGTGGCGCGCGGGCCTGCGCGCCGACCGGTGGCAGGCGGTCGTCGGCAACACGACCGAGCTGGCG
>DAHWEX010000579.1 GCA_027326205.1 Actinomycetota bacterium | reverse complement strand
TCCTTGTCCATCCGCGGCCACTTGGCCAGCATGCCCTCGGCGTACGAGCGGGAGGACAGCCGGAACAGGCTGTGCAGGCCCTCCCTGTTCCTGGCCCAGATCGTCTTGTGCAGGTAGGCGCCGCCCGCGGAGATGTCGTCCTTCTTCTGGTGCGGCTGGCCCCACAGGATCCGGGTGAGGTTGCTCCTGGCCTCGGGCGCCACGTAGGCCTCGATCCCGATCACCGGGGTGATGCCCGCGTCCTTCGCCTGCCGGTGGAATTCCGCGGCACCGAACATGTTGCCGTGGTCGGTCATCGCCACGTGCGTCATGCCGTGCCGCGCGACTTCCTTGAACATCTCCTTGAGCCGGGCGGCGCCGTCCAGCATCGAGTACTCGGTGTGCACGTGCAGGTGGGCGTAGGGGGTGTCAGCCATGTGCGATCATCGCCTCCTGCTAGTGCCTGAAGTTGTGGCCAAGCTGTGCACCGCTGAGCCGTAAAGCCGGCGCACCCTAAAGCCGGCGCACGCTACGCGCCGCCGCTGCCCGGGGGCCCCGGGGACAGCGGGCGGGTGGCCGCGCCGGTGTGGGTCTACCTTAGCGGGTCCGGGGCGGGAGATGACGCTGCCGCGCCGGCGCTGACCGCCTTGGCCGCCTTGAGCGGAACGGAGCGCCGGGCGGCGCGGAACAGCCGGCTTCGCGTTACGGAGCGGGTGGTGAATCCCCCGTTCAAGCACCTTCCGTCGGCGGAGCAGGCCGCCGACGTGAGCGTCAGCTTTCCGCGGCGAGGACTTCCAGGGCGTGCGCGAGATCGTCAGGGTAGCCCGATTCGAACGTGACCTCACGCTGTGTAGCGGGATGTTCAAAAGAAAGCCGGACCGCGTGCAGCCACTGCCTGGTGAGCCCGAGGCGGGCGGCGAGCACCGGGTCCGCGCCGTAGAGCAGGTCGCCGCAGCACGGATGGCGCAGCGCGGCCATGTGCACCCGGATCTGGTGCGTCCGGCCCGTTTCCAGGCCGACCGACAGCAGCGACGCCGCGCGGAACGCCTCCAGGGTGTCGTAGTGCGTGACGGACGGCCGCCCGTCGGCGACCACGGCGAACCGGCCGTCGCCGGAGGGGTGCCGGCCGATGGGCGCGTCGACGGTGCCGCGCAGCGGGTCGGGATGCCCCTGGATCAGCGCGTGGTACGTCTTGGACACGGTGCGGTCCCGGAAGGCCTGCTTCAGCGCGCTGTAGGCCCGCTCGGACTTGGCGACCACCATCACGCCCGTGGTGTTCGCGTCGAGCCGGTGCACGATGCCCTGGCGCTCCGCCGCGCCGCTCGTGGCCACCCGGTGACCCGCGCCGAGCAGCCCCCCGATCACGGTCGGCCCGGTCCAGCCGGGGCTCGGGTGGGCGGCCACGCCGCGCGGCTTGTCGACCACGATGATGTCGTCGTCCTCGTAGAGGATCCCCAGGCCGGGAACGGGCTCGGCCGCGGCCGCCGCTTCCGCGGCCCCGGGCGCGGGCGGCAGCGTCACCGCGAGCTCCGCCCCGGCCAGCACCCGGTCCGACTTGACGGCGGGCCGGCCGTCGACGAGCACGTCGCCAGCCGCGATCAGCTCGGCCGCGCCCGTCCGCGAGAAGCCGAACATCCGGGCCAGGGCCGCGTCGAGCCGTTCCCCGTCGAGGCCCTCGGGGACGTAGACGAGCCGCTCGCCCCCGCTCACTGCTCGGCTGGCCGCGCGGTCTCGGCGTCCGCCCCGGCCTGCGCGGCGTCCGGCTCCTGGCCGGCCGACGCGTCCGTGCTGCGGGTGCCGTCCAGGTGGTAGCCGCGCATGGCGAGGATCACCATCAGGATGCCGCCGCAGACGATGGCCGAGTCGGCCAGGTTGAAGATCGGGTAGTACCGGGGCACCACGCCGATCCAGTCGACGACGTCGCCGCGGAACAGCCCGGGTGCGCGGAAAATCCGGTCGCCGAGGTTCCCCGCCGCGCCGCCGAGCAGCAGGCCCAGGGCGATCGCCCAGCCGAGCGAGTACAGATTGCGGGCGGTCCTGGCGATGTAGACGATGACGCCGAAGGCGATGACCGTGAACACGGCCGTCTCGCCGGTGCCCACGCTGAACGCCGCGCCCGGGTTCCTGGTCAGCCAGAGCTCGAAGACGTTGCCGAGCAGGTGCACCGGCTGGTCGGGGCGCAGGTGCGCGACCACGATCGCCTTGCTGACGACGTCGGCGGCCAACGCGATCGCGGCGACGCCGACCAGCACGGTGACCCGCCGCCTGCGCCCTGGCGCGCCGTCAGCGTTCAGCGGCGTTCCTGGCGCTGCTTGCACGCCACGCACAGCGTCGCCCGGGGAAACGCCTGCAGCCGTGCCTTTCCGATCGGCTTGCCGCACGATTCGCACACTCCATATGTTCCGGACTCGATCCGCGCCAGGGCGTGCTCGGTCTGCTCAAGCAGCTCGCGCGTGTTGTTGCTCAGCGCGAGCTCGTGCTCCCGCTCGAACAGCTTAGAGCTCGTGTCGGCCTCGTCGTCCCCGGCCTCGGTCGCCGCGTCCCCGAGCCGGGCGGCGATCTGCGCCTGCGAGTCGCCGAGCTCGGCGCGCAGCGCGACCGCTTCCTTTTCCAGCTCGATGCGGAGGTCGGCCAGCTCGGCGTCGGACCACGGATCCTCGCCAGGCCGCACCGGCAGATCGGCGGCCCCGTGGGTGACGGCCCCGTGGTTTGCGGCCCCGTGGTTTGCGGCGCTGTGCGGCGCAGCGGTCATGTTCGGTTCCTCGGATCATTCGACTCGGACAGACAACGGAGGATACGGCTCCGTTGTTCCCGTCGCAAACCCGTTCGGTGACAGCAGAATTCCCGGGGTCCGCCGCCTCCGGGCCGGCACCGCGGGCTTCCCCCTCCGCCTTACCGCCCCGAGGCGGCGCGGCGCGGGCGGAGGGACAACGCAGTGCCGGGACCGGTAACACAGGGATATAGTGAGCCTGCGGTGATGGGGACAGCTGCCGTGGAACGCAGCGCCAAGCGACCCGGGGACGGTGCGAGCCCGGGAGCGTGCGCCACGGACCAGATCACCCCGGAGCTGCCGGAAGAAAGGCGGAACGGCGCGGGTGCGCGCCGCACTGCGCCGAGTAGAGCCGGCAAGAGCAAAACGAGTGGTCCGAACGGGTCGTTGTCTCACTGGTCCCGCCCGCTCCTCGCCCGGCCCGGCCGGCGGGGCCGCGGAGCACGACGGAACCAGCGGTGTCCGTCCGGGCAATGAGGGTGGTACCGCGGGGCTCGCGCCTCGTCCCTCCGGCTGAGCTAGCAGGCTGACGCCCGAGGGAGACCACCGATGCCAGACCGCAAAGCGCCGCCGCGGACCCCGGCGGCCCCGCCCGCGGGGCGCGCGCCCGGCGAGCCGATGCCCGCGCTGCCGGCTCAGCCCGACCTGATCGCGATCGAGCACGAGCTGCTGGCCCGCTGGCGCCGGGACCGGACCTTCGAGGCGTCGCTGAAGCAGACCGAGGGCGCCCCCCGGTGGACCTTCTACGAGGGACCGCCGACGGCGAACGGCATGCCGGGCGTGCACCACATCGAGGCCCGGGTCTTCAAGGACGTCTTCCCCCGGTTCAAGACCATGCAGGGCTTCCACGTCGTCCGGAAGGCCGGCTGGGACTGCCACGGGCTGCCGGTCGAGGTGGCGGTCGAGAAGGAACTGGGGCTGTCGGGGAAGCCGGAGATCGAGGCCTACGGGGTCGCGGAGTTCAACGCGCGCTGCCGTGAGTCGGTGCTGCGGCACGTCGACGCGTTCTCCGCACTGACCACCCGGATGGGCTACTGGATCGACCTGTCCACGGCCTACCGCACGATGGACTCCTCCTACGTGGAGTCCGTCTGGTGGGCGCTGAAGACGATCTACGACAAGGGGCTGCTGGTCAGGGACTTCCGGATCAGCCCGTACTGCCCCCGGTGCGGGACACCGCTGTCCGACCACGAGATGGGACAGCCGGACGTGTACCGGGACGTCACCGACCCGTCGGTCACCGTGCGGTTCCGCGTCACGGCGGCGCCCGCGGGCGCCAGCCCGCAGCTGGCCGGCGCGGACCTGCTGGTCTGGACGACGACGCCGTGGACCCTGGTGTCCAACACGGCGATCGCGGTGCACCCCGACGTTCCCTACGTGATCGCGCGCCGCAGCGGGGGGGACGGAGCGCACGGCGGGGCGTCCCCCCGTCGCGAGAGCGGGGACGGGGACGGGGACACGGTCGTGGTCGCCGAGGCGCTGTGGCGCCGGGTGCTCGGCGAGGGGTGGCAGGTGCTCGCCACGGTGCCGGGCAGCGAGCTGATCGGCGCGCGTTACGCGCCGCCGTTCGCGCTGGTGGAAGTGCCCGGCGCGCACCGGGTGGTGAGCGGCACGTTCGTCACCACGGACGACGGGACCGGCCTGGTCCACCTCGCGCCGGCGTTCGGCGCGGACGACCTCGAGGTGGTCCGCGCCAACGGGCTGCCGGTCGTCAACCCGGTCCGGGCGGACGGGCGGTTCGAGGACGGGCTGCCGCTGGTCGGCGGGCTGTTCTTCAAGGACGCCGACGGCCCGCTGAGCGCGGACCTCGCCGAGCGCGGGCTGCTGTTCGCGTCCGAGCCGCACGTGCACAGCTACCCCCACTGCTGGCGGTGCGGGACGACGCTGCTGTACTACGCGCTGCCGTCCTGGTACATCAGGACCACCGTGATCAAGGACCAGCTCCTCGCGGAGAACGCGAAGACGAACTGGCAGCCGCCGACGATCAGGGACGGGCGCTACGGCGAGTGGCTGCGCGGCAACGTCGACTGGGCGCTGTCCCGGACCCGGTACTGGGGCACGCCGCTGCCGGTGTGGGAGTGCGGCGACGGGCACGTGACGTGCGTGGGCTCGCTCGCCGAGCTGTCCGGGCTCGCGGGGGCCGACCTGTCGGAACTCGACCCGCACCGGCCGTTCGTCGACGACGTGACCTTCCCGTGCCCGTCGTGCGGGGAGCGCGCGTCGCGCGTGCCCGAGGTGATCGACGTCTGGTTCGATTCCGGGTCGATGCCGTTCGCGCAGTGGGGGGCGCCGCTGCGGAACGCCGCGCAGTTCGAGGCGGCGTACCCGGCGCAGTTCATCTGCGAGGCGATCGACCAGACGCGGGGCTGGTTCTACTCGCTGATGGCGGTGGGAACGCTGGTGTTCGGGCGGTCCTCCTACGAGAACGTGGTCTGCCTGGGGCTCGTCATGGACGCCCAGGGGCGGAAGATGTCGAAGCACCTCGGCAACGTCATCGAGCCGATGGGGCTGCTCGACGCGCACGGCGCGGACGCGGTGCGCTGGTTCTTCGCGGCGTCCGGCTCCCCGTGGGGGCAGCGGCGGGTCGGCGCCGGCGCGCTGGACGAGATCGTGCGGAAGGTCCTGCTGACCTACTGGAACACGGCGTCGTTCCTGGTGCTGTACGCGAACGCGGCCGGCGCCGCCGGAGGTTCCGGAGGTTCCGGAGGTCCCGGTGCCGCCTGGACGCCGGAGGCGGCCGCCGCCGCGCCCGCGCCGCAGGCCCGGCCGCTGCTCGACCGGTGGCTGCTGTCGGAGGTACACGCGTGCGTGCGTGACGTGACGGCGTCGCTTGAGGCGTTCGACACGGCCGCCGCCGGACGGCGGCTCGCCGGGCTCGTCGACGACCTGTCCAACTGGTACGTGCGCCGGTCGCGGCGGCGGTTCTGGGACGGCCCCGGCTCGGCGGACGGCGCGGCCGCGTTCGCGACGCTGCACGCGGCGCTCGTGGCGGTGACGCTGATGCTGGCGCCGCTCACGCCGTTCCTCGCCGATGCCCTGTGGGGAGTGCTGCGCCCCGCGGACGGCCCGGAGTCGGTGCACCTGGCGTCGTGGCCGTCGGCCGACGCGTCGCTGATCTCGCCCGCGCTGTCGGATGAGATGGCCCTGGCCCGGCGGCTCGTCGAGCTCGGCCGCTCCGCGCGGTCCGCGGCGGCGGTGCGGACCCGGCAGCCGCTGTCCCGTGCCCTGGTGGGCGCGCCTGGGTTCGCGGCCCTGCCCGCCGAACTGCGCGACCTGGTGGCCGACGAACTGAACGTGCACTCGCTGTCGCCGCTGGACGCGGCCGGCGGCGACCTGGTCAGCTACACGGTCAAGCCGGAGTTCCGGTCCCTGGGACGGCGGTTCGGCCCGGACACGCAGGCTGTCGCGGCCGCCGTCCGGGGCGCCGACCCGGCCGCGCTCGCGCACGCCGTCGCGGGCGCGAGCGGGACGGTCACCGTGGACGTCCCGTCGCTCGGCCCCGTGACGCTGACCGCCGCTGACCTCGTGGTGACGCAGGCGCCGCTGGAGGGCTGGGGGGTGGCGACGGCCGACGGCGAGACGGTCGCGCTCGACCTGGCCGTGACCGGGGCGCTGCGCCTGGAAGGGTACGCGCGCGCGGTGATCCGGCTGATCCAGGAGGCACGCAAGTCCTCCGGGCTCGCGGTCACCGACCGGATCGCCGTCCGCTGGACCGCGACCGACCCCGACGTCGCGGCGGCCCTCGCCGCGCACGGCCCCGCGATCGCGGGCGAAGTGCTCGCGGTCGCCTTCTCCCCCGATTCACCGCTGGACGAGGCGCCAGGGACAGACGCGGCATCGGGGACCACCGGGGTGACCGGGGTAACCGGGTCCGGCCCGGCCGTCCGGTGGCACGAGCACGCCGACCCGGGCCTGGGCCTTCGCTTCCGCCTGGCCGCGGCGCCTGCTTAACCGCCGGACGGGCACCCGCTTGCCCCGTGGGCCAGCACCCGGTTACCCCGCGGGCGAGCACCCGCTTGCCCACGGATCAATGTGCCGCCGGTGCCGCTCAGGCGTCAGCGACCGCACATGGCGGCGCGGCCGGTCGGGTGCGCTGGCGCGCTTGTTGCTGTTATCCTTCGGGTTCGCAGGCGGTACACGGGGTGCAGCCCGCCTCCCTGGCCTGGGCGACCGGCATCTTCCGCGTATCGCCCTCGGGCATGAAGCGGATGAGGACGCAGTCCGCCCGGTGGAACCTGGGCACGCCGCTGACCACGGATACCAGCCCGGGGTCATCCCCCGCTGCCTCGGCGGGCGGTTCGCCCTCCGGTTCGACGGCCTCCCCGGCGCCGGGGTCCGGGTCGCGGGCCGGGTCCGGGTGGAGCGCGGGCGACTCGACGGTCTCCGCGGCGGCTCCGGTACCCGCGGCGGCTCCGGTACCCGGAAGTACCGTGCCCGGAAGTACCGCGTCCGTGGTTCCGGGCACCGCGGGCGGGCTGACCGCCGGCGTGGAGACCGTGGGGGCGGCCGCCGCCGGCGCGGCCATCACCGGCGCGGCGACCGTGGGCGCGGCCACGGGCGACGGCCAGGATGGCCGGTCGCCGGGCCTGGCACCGGGACCGCTGCCGCCGGAAGGCTTGCCCGTCGCTGGTGCCGGGGCCGGGTCAGCCGCGGAGTCCGCGGTGGCACCGGGGACGATGGTGACGAGGTCCGGGGAGTCGTCGCCGGGCACGGGGTCCGCCGCGCTGGC